>CALEJY010000095.1 GCA_937898445.1 uncultured Candidatus Melainabacteria bacterium
ATGTATTCTCCTTTTCACTTTGCACAAAACTATTCCATTTTATAACATTTTACGCTAAAATAGCAATTATGAACATCATCAATATAAACGATACTTCCAACAAACTATTCTATATCGGCGGAGTTGTCAGAGATGAATTACTCGGCAAGCAATCTATTGATATAGACATAACCTATGTTGGAAACGCTATTGAATATTGTTCTAAGTTTGGCGAAGTTATTCAGGTAAATCCTGATTTTGGAACTGTGAGAGTGAAAATCACAACAAACCCTCTCCCGAATTTCAGCCATTCTAATTCTGACAATGGCGAAATGCTACCCTCAGCACAAAGTACAGACAGGGTCACTCGCATCGCCTCAGCTCTGCGGTTCCCTTTGTCTCACAAAGAGAGAGGGCTTAATGTCATAGTTGATTTTGCCTCAACTCGTTCTGAAAGCTATCCTAAAAAGGGGCATCTTCCAGTTGTGGAGAAAATCGGTTGTTCTTTAAAAGAAGATGTTCTACGCCGTGATTTTACAATAAATGCACTTGCTAAATCCATTACGACCGGAGAGATTGTTGACTATGTCGGGGGACTAAAAGATTTAAAAAACAAAAAACTGAGAGTTCTACACGACAACAGTTTTATTGACGACCCGACAAGAATTATCAGAGGGTTGAAATTTGCAATGCGATTTGACTTTGAACTCGAAGAACATACAAAAAAATTGCAAGATGAGTATTTGAAAAATATCAACTATGATATGAGTTATAAGAGAATAAAAAAAGAGTTGATAGAAACGTTTAATGCACCCCTTTCCAATGCAACAAAAGAATATAAAAAACAACGCACTTTTGAAAAATTTATCAACGAAAAAATCTACAAACTTGTTACTCCAAATGATGTTGGAATTCCTTCAATAAATATTGAAGAATTGATTGAAAAGTATTGCACCCCTCACCCTAACCCTCTCCCACAAGGGGCGAGGGGAATAGAGGCAAATTTATGGTTAATTTATGTTGGAGTTTTAAAAGATTTGTCGAGATTACCTCTAACCAAAATTGAACAAAAAATCCTTGATGATATTCCACAAAACATCTTAAATTCTGATTTTGAACTATACAAAACTTTTGAAAATGCAAGAATTGAAACAATTTTGTTATACGCAATTTTAAAAGACGAAAAAGGAGCAAAACATTATTTAGATAATTTGCGTAACATCAAAATTTCAATAAACGGAAAAGATTTGCAAAATCTTGGGATTTCACCATCACCTCAATACCAAAAAATCTTTGATGAAGTTTTGAAAGCAAAACTCCAAAATCCAAAGATAACAAAAGAGGATGAATTAAAAATCGCTAAATCGTATTCATCTTGTTAACATTTTCTTTTACATACTGCTTAACCGCAGGTGTGATTAGCAAATCCGGTTCTGATGCGGTAAATTCATCCAAAACGGTTATGCCTCGCTTTATATTACCGTTTTCGATATACAAAACTCCCAACATAACCTTATTCAAGGCATTTCCTCCCTTGCTATACTCAGCAATTTTAGAATTTACTAACCCCAATTTTTTATAACATTGAGCCAAATTCTGATAATATTGCAAATTCAAACTATACTGCCTAACCGCATCCTCATAAGGTTGTTTTGCCATATCAGGATAGCCAATCGCCATATAAGCATCACCGATATTTTTATAATAAACCGCAGTAGCTTGCGTATTCGGGTTTAAACTAATCGCAATTTTAAACTCCTGAATAGCTGCGTAATAACAACGTTCCTCCATATATCTTAATCCCATATTGTTGTGGAGAAAAGCGTTTTTTGTCGCATCAATTACATACACATCCGGTTTTTTATAACCGGAAGTGATAAAACTAAAAGCTATTAGTAGTATTAAAATTAGTTTTTTCATAGCATTTTAAATGAAAAGGAAATTATACAGTCTTTTCACTTCCTTTATAGTTCTATTTCTAATCCTTCTTGTGCAAGGATTATGTTGTCATCCTTATAATGTTCTTTAATGGAATTTAATTTATTGTCATCATAATCAGGATCAAAATGGAAGAAAACTAATTTTTCTGCACCGGTTTGATTTTTAGCTTCCAAAGCCATATCGAAAGTTGAATGTCCATAACCCTGTTTTGGAGTGAAAGCATCTAAATAATCTTCTGTTGTATATTGCGCATCATGAATTAACAAATTACATCCACGAGCAAAATTAGCCAATTTTTTATCTCCTCCTGGATAACTTTCCTTGTCTGTCGCATAAACAAGAGATTTGTCTTTATAAGCGATTTTGAAAATCAAAACACCTTCTTGCGGATGGGCATAAGAACGATAACATGTAATCAAAACATCATTATCTTCAACTTTTGCATCATTTTCGTTTTCAATTCTCTTGATAATCGGCGGTTCTCCATATCTTAGGATAATTCCTTCGGTTTCGTTAATATCTTTGATATTCAAATTTCCTGCAATATCACCTAAATCAAGCGGAAAAGATTTACCAAAAAGAAGTTCAGACAATTCATCTGCCAAACTCTCATTATAATTAACATTTCCAAAAACATTAATCTGTGATGACGGAACATGCAATGGTCTAAAGAAAGTAAAACCTTGCAAATGGTCTTGGTGAATATGTGAAATCAAAACCGTAGCCTTCATAGGAGTTCTTTCTGTCGCCTTAATTCCCGAAGCAATATATTTACCCAAAAGTTCATTTCCAACGTTAATCAACCCTGTACCGGCATCAAGAATAATCAAATGCCCGTTTACGTTAACTTCTACGCAAGAAGTATTTCCGCCATATTGCAAAAAATCCTTGTTTGCTATCGGGTAACTTCCTCTTACACCTCTGAATTTTACGCTAAATTCGCCCATATCTTAATCCTCTTATTTCTTTTCTATCGTAATTGTTGCGTTTTGGTCTTTTGCTTCACCTGAATATATTGTTGTTCCGAAAACCAAAAGTTTTGCAAGTTTTTGAACATTTTTCAAATTAGTTTCTTTGTTCTGAATATTAAAAACTACTTTGTTTCTGTAATTTGTCACGGTTATCATCCTAAAAGCGTTCGGATAAGTAACCATTGAAGGACAACTTACATACAAAATATTATCTTTTTGCGTAATCTTTGCGCCATGATAATGACCTTGAAAAACCGCAATCGGATTACTATATTTATTAAGGATTTCTTCTGCTTTGTCAGCATCCAACAACCTGTGATTTGGGCTGTTAAACGGTTCTAAAATAGGTACATGCATAAAAATCAGAACAGTATCTTTTTTAGAATTAGCAAGTTCATTATCCAACCATTGCAACTGTTCATCACCAAGTTTCCCGTTCGCAGTAAGCCTATCTCTTATGATAGTGTCCAAAACTATAGCCTTATAACCTTTTTGTGGCACAAAAGAGTAATAAGATTTTTCAAACTTATAGTTTTTATTGTAATTGTTTACCAAATCCATGTAAACTCTCGGAGTTAAATATCCGCCATACATTGTGTCATGGTTTCCAAAAGCGAAATACCATGAAGTATTTAATTTTTCAGTATGTGGTAAAAAAGCACTCAACTCTTTTTCAAACGGTTTGTCAATTTGATCTCCCGTAAACATAACAAAAGATACATTCGGAGTTTCGTTAATCTGCTCAATCACGTCATCCAAAAGTTTTGGAGATTCTCCAATCATTTTATACGTTGTATTATTTGCACCTGTATAAAAATGAGCGTCGCTAACTTGTGCAAACTTTAAACTAGCCGTACTGCTATAGCTTTGCAATCCAAACAACATTGCACCTGCAAGCAAAATAGATATTGACCAGTTTTTAAATTTTGTCATAACTGATTCCTTTTTTATAACTTTTCTTTTTCTGTATCTGTATCTTTGTGTCATTGTGATTGTTTATCCAGTGTTGATTTTATATTATTATACGTCGAATTTAACGTTTTGTCGTCGTCAGAGAGTATGATTGCTTTATCAATATTCAAAAGCGCACTTGTCAAATTCCCTTGCGCATAATCACACAAACCTAAAAACTTGTACACCTCAGATGTCTGAATATTACGTGACAAAAGATTTAATTTATCTCTTGCATCATCATAATTGCCTTCGTAATACAAGATCTTTGCCTCTATCAACAAATACGAAATATTTTCTTCGATATCAAGAGCATGCCTAATATCTTCTTCCGCCTCTGCTAAATAATTCATATTCATATTTGCATCTGCACGCAACGCATAAGCCACATCAGAATTTTGATTATATCCAATATATTTGTTTAAATAATTTATTGCACCTTTATAATCCATCATTGCAGAATAACATTGTGCCAAACCTAAATAACTCTGAGAATAATCCGGTTTTAAAGAACTTGCTTTTTGAAAATAATTTATTGCGTTTTTATAATCCCCGTTTTCTCTATATGTTTGAGCTAGAATAAACATTGCCCAAAAATCACTTGTAGCAGAGGATAAAACAGAAATTTGTTTTGTTTTATCACCTGATTTTTTATACTGTTGAGCTTGTTGAATATTTTTGTCATTATAAGTCAAATATGATTTTGCATTGCTATTCGTAACCCTAACAAGCGTGTTTTTCAAATCTTTTGCATCATTATTATTCGGTTCAAGTTGGAGAATTTTATCAACATAAACCATTGCCTCGTTATACTTTCCATACGTTGCATAATCCGCAGCAATATCAAAGTAATCCTCTGTCAGCTCGCTTGCACAAACAGACAAACACGGAAATATTAAACACAATAAAATAAACTTCTTCATAACGGCATTATAACACAATTTCATATAAATGTATGATTATATTAAAGATACAAGATTTTTTGCCGTAAATACTAATACTATGACCAAAAATTTTTTTGTAAACCCATTTGAAAAAAAGCCTGAAAAAGACCCAATGGCACCATCTTACGTAAAACCCGACGGCACTCAGGTTATTGAAAAAGATGAAGAATTTGGCAAAACTGTTTATGAAAAATGCCCAGATGGAGCGTTAATTTTCAGAAGTTATAATAAAAAAGGTAAATTGTGGGTCGATTTTGCAAGGAATTTAAACTTTGAAATCGGACATCGCTATGATGAAGACGGAAGAATGGTTTATAAATACGATTCTGTCTATGATGAAAACAATGTACTTGCGAAAAAAAATGAATATGACATTGAATACTACGACAATGGCAAGAAAAAATTGGAAGTTGTAACAACATTTCCGGGTAACATAACAACTTATATGCAATATGATGAAAACGAAAAACGCACAGAAAAAATTGTCGAACGTGGTACAGTAAAAACATATTACGATGAAAACGACAAACCAATAAAACGAGAAATCGACAGAGGTTCCGGCGGAATTATAACAGAAGATTTGAGAGGAAAGTAATAAAAAAATCGCACAATCAAATGTGCGATTTTTCATTTTTAATAATTATTCTTCACAAGTTAAACTAAAATTTATTAAACACCCATTGCTCTTAAAATTTCTGTCATATCTGCGGCAGTTTTTTTAACACCGGTATTTGAATATTTAATAGCATTATCAGGATCTTTCAAACCATTTCCGGTCAAAATACATACGATTTTAGAACCTTCTTTAACCTTATCCTTAACCTTTATCAAGCCCGCAACTGATGCTGCACTAGCAGGTTCAGCAAATACACCCTCAGTTGAAGCTATCAATTTGTATGCCTTAACGATTTCTTCATCGGTTACAAAATTAATCATACCATTGCTTTCATCTCTTGCAGCCTCTGCCTTAGTCCAACTTGCAGGGTTGCCGATACGGATTGCAGTTGCCAAAGTTTCAGGTTTATAAATTCTTTCACCTTTAACAATTGCGGCTGCACCTTCTGCTTCAAAGCCCATCATTTTTGGCAAATTAGAAATTTTACCCAATTTATGCCATTCTGTATAACCTTTCCAATAAGCAGTAATATTACCGGCATTTCCAACAGGAATAAAGTGATAATCAGGGGCTTGTCCCAATGCATTACAAATTTCAAATGCACCGGTCTTTTGCCCTTCAATTCTGTATGGGTTAACCGAATTTACAAGAGTGATAGGGTAATTGCCAGAAATTTTTCTTACCATTTCCAACGCTTCATCAAAATTACCCTGAATAGCAATAATTTTCGCACCATACATCATTGCTTGAGATAATTTTCCCAATGCAATATATCCATCAGGAATTAACACAAATGTTTTCATTCCGGCTCTTGCACCATAAGCAGCAGCAGATGCCGAAGTGTTACCTGTTGAAGCGCAAATAATAGCATCAGATCCAGCCTCTTTAGCCTTAGAAACCGCCATTGTCATGCCTCTATCTTTGAAACTTCCGGTCGGGTTGCAACCTTCAAATTTCAAATAAATTTCAGCATCAATACCGATTTTTTTAGCTAAATTATCAGCCTTAATCAAAGGAGTATTTCCTTCGTTAAGTGTAACAACCGGAGTTTTTTCAGATACCGGCAAATATTCTCTAAATGTGTTAATTAAACCTTGATAATACATAAAATTTCCCCTTTATTCTTTTGCTTTATAATACCACAGAAATAAAGATTTGAGCAATTATAACAACTTTTAATAATATTGCTATTATAAATATAATTTGATATAATTACAAAGAACATTGAAAATTAAAATATCAAGGGGCAAGCCTGTATCTTTTTATAAAGCATCAGCACAACAAATACTTTAGCCATAGGCTGATTGTTTAATGAAAGGAGGGCGAAATTATGGAAAACATCAATCTTACACTAATAATGTTATTTTTGATCTTATACATAATAAAAAATGACACCCATCTTTTAAGATAAGTGTCACTTTAGCCAATTACAGGTTACGGTAGTTCGAGCTACCGCCCCGATATTTTTATTATAACCTATTTTTTCAAAATTTCAACCCCTAACAAAAAAGAAAGCTCCTTAAAAAAGGAGCTTACATCACTTATATTTACGTTATTATCTATTTTACTTCTTTAATAATAAGAGAAGCATTCTGTCCGCCAAATCCGAATGAATTTGATAATGCGGCATGAATATCAGCTTTTCTTGCTTTGTGTGGAACGTAATCCAAGTTTGCAACATGTTCATCTTGATTATCAAGGTTGATAGTTGGAGGAACAATGTGTTCATTAATAGCTTTAACACAAGCAATACATTCAACTGCACCAGTTGCTCCCAACAAGTGACCGTGCATTGATTTTGTTGAACTTACAAGAAGATTTTTGTTATCTTCTCTGTTACCAAATACTTGTTCAATAGCCTTAGATTCAGCTACATCGCCCAAACCTGTACTTGTACCGTGAGCATTGATATATTGAACATCAGTCGGTTTCATACCTGCATCTTCTAGTGCAAATTGCATTGCGTGGATTGCGCCTTGACCTTCCGGATCAGGAGCTACAACGTCATAAGCATCACCTGTTTGACCATAGCCAACAACTTCAGCATAAATTTTTGCACCACGTTTTTTAGCATGTTCATATTCTTCAAGAATAAGAACACCAGCACCTTCAGACATTACAAAACCATCTCTTTCAACATCCCAAGGGCGAGATGCTTTTGTTGGTTCGTCATTACGTTTTGAAAGTGTTCTTGCGCTAGAGAAAGCACCAATACCAACATCACAAATAGTAGCTTCACAACCACCTGCAACCATAATATCAGCATCACCATATTGAATTGATCTGAACGCATCACCAACAGTGTGAGTACCTGTTGCACAAGCGGAAACAACTACTTTGTTTATACCTTTAAAACCGTGACGCATTGAAATACGACCAGATGCCATGTTTACAATCATCATAGGAATTGTAAACGGAGAACATTTGTTTGGTCCTTTTTCAAGGATTCTAACATGGTTTTCTTCAAAAGTTCTGAAGCCGCCGGCAGCAGAACTAACCATAACACCGATTTTATAAGGATCTACATCTTTTACATCATCCAAATTAGCATCTTTGATAGCTTCATCAGCAGCAATAACTGCGAACTGAATATATCTATCCATTTTTTTAGCTTCTTTTGGATCTAAATATTCTTCTGGGTGGAAGTTTTTAACTTCACCTGAAATTTTAACAACGTGCTTACTGATATCAATAAGCTCGGAAGTGCTTATACCGCTTTTTCCTTCAACAAGACTATTCCAAAATTTATCAACACCAACACCGAACGGCGTAACTGCTCCAAGTCCTGTGATAACTACTCTTCTTTTTGTCATCTCTTTACCTTTTTAACTATCTTTTAAATATACGAGGGGGAAAACTAATATTTAATTTTCACCCTCGCAACTTTTATAAACAAACCGAACACAGGCAGCGAGTTTAAGAGAGGCAACTCCATGCCTGCATTCGCTCTAAGCTACAGCTTATTTGCTGTGAGCGTCGATGTATGTAACAGCGTCTTGTACAGTTTGGATTTTTTCAGCTTCTTCATCAGGAATTTCGCAACCGAATTCTTCTTCGAAAGCCATAACCAATTCAACTGTATCTAAAGAATCAGCACCCAAGTCAGCAGTAAAGCTTGCTTCTGGAGTAACTAATGCTTCGTCAACGCTTAATTGATCTACAACAACTTTTTTTACTTTTTCAAATGTACTCATTTCTAATTTCCTCATAATTTATTTGTATTACTATACTATTTGTTCTCTTACATTATACTTAACGCAAGATTTTTTTGCAAGAAATTTACAATCTGGTGTCCATATTGTTAAAAATCTTAACTTTTTAAGTAAGTGAGTAGAGAATAGTCCCTTTAGTTCGCTACGCTCAAAATATATTCAAACAAATATTTTTGAAACGAACCACTCACCCTTCACCATTCACAATTCACTAAATAATCAACGCTCCGGCAACTTCGATTGCTTGACCTGAAACGTAATCTGCATCAAGAGCTAAATATTTAACTGTTTTAGCGATATCTTCTGGAGTTCCAAGACGCTTCATCGGAATAGCTTTCAAGTATTCATCAATATTTGGAAGATTTGCAGTCATAGCTGTTTGGATAAATCCAGGACAAACTGCGTTAACTCTGATGTTTCTTGAACCAAATTCTTTAGCAAGAGTTTTAGTCAAACCGATTAAACCAGCTTTTGATGCTGAATAGTTAGCTTGACCAGGGTTTCCGTGAAGACCTACAACACTTGACATGTTGATGATAGAACCTTGACGAGCTTTCATCATATATTTAATAACTGCATGGGTAACGCAATAAGCACTTGTTAAGTTAATTTTAATAACTCTTTCCCATTGTTCCATATCCATTCTGATAAACAAACCATCTTTTGTAATACCAGCGTTGTTCAATAATACGTCGATTTTGCCGTGTTCAGCAATCATTTTGTCAACATTTTCTTGAACTGCTTCAGGATTTGAAACATCAAATTGGTAGAAATAAGCATTTGCGCCACAAGCTTTGATTTCGTCTAAAGCCGGTTGAGCTTTTTCAGCATCACAAATGTCGTTAATAATAATGTCGCAACCTGCTTTTGCAAGTTCCAAAGCACAAGCCAACCCGATACCACGAGAACCGCCTGTTACCAAAGCAATTTTTCTTTCTGTCATTAATTTTCTCCTTATTTATTAATAAAATAAAAACGAATTATCTTATCCCTCAAGTCAATTGTAGCATAAATATGCGAGCTTTGTCAGTTTATTAACAAATTTGAAGATGGAAGTGATAGAAATAAAAGGCAATAGAGCAATAAAAATATATAGCGATAGGTTTTTACTATTGTCATTACAAGAAACTAAACAACGTAGTAATCTTGTTAATACTAAAAAATAAGGTGGAGATTAATTCCCACCTTACATTTGTCGTATTAGTAAATCCGATCTACGATTTAACTACTTATTCCAATAATTTATTTTCCAGCCTTCCGCCATAATCCTTGCAGCGCAAACAAAACCTCCTAATGGAGCTTTAAGATTACAGGCATTACCTTGCGTTGCAGATGACATTTTTTCCAAACTCCAATCATCACCATAAGGTTTGATAAATCCATCAGAATTTACATAAAAGAAAAATAAATCTTTTCCAGCCATATTTGGAAGTTTGTTAGAGCCATTAACATCTATGAAAATTTTTTTGCCCAATCAGGATCAGAAGTTCCATTTATCCCAATGCATGTTCCATCCACCAACTTAATAGAAGATGTCGCTATCTCCGAAAAAGGAGAAGAAATAAAAACTCCATCAAACCAATTATACAAATAATCTCCCACCTTATCATTAAAGAATTTTTTTGAATTTGCGTCATAACACATTGCTTTTGTAGAAATACCAGCCGGACCGTAGACTTTTGCACCTTTCAAGTAAGGCAAAAAATATTTATTCAAAATTTCTTCTGAATTATTCCATTCAGCCCAATCATTGATTGAACCATAATCGTTTTCAGCCATCTTAATAGTCTGTTCCAAAACGGAATAACTCTTTTTTAACTGACTTTCAACTTTAGATTTTTGATAATTATTTATCAAACTAGG
>CALEJY010000096.1 GCA_937898445.1 uncultured Candidatus Melainabacteria bacterium
CGGTGAAACAAAAATTCTGAATTGATATTCAGTAGCCGGTTTAACCCCCATTACTGCACCTGTTGCAAACAATACAGGTCTAATATATAACGCAGCACCTGTTCCGAACGGTGGAACGTATTCAAGGTTCGCTTTTACAACTTGTTCAACCGCATCAACAAATCTTTCAACAGGGAATGGAGGAATTTCCAAACGAGTAGCAGTATCAACCATTCTCTTTGCGTTCATGTCTGGTCTGAATACAACAACATGCCCGTCTTCTGTAGTATATGCTTTCATACCTTCAAAGCATGTTTGGCAATAATGGATTACACCTGCGCATTCACTAATCGCAACTGTTGCATCATCAGTAATACAGCCTTCATCCCATTTGCCGTCTTTAAAGTTTGAAACGTATCTTTTTTCTGTTTTGTAATAACCAAAACCTAAATTTGCCCAATCAATATTTTTCTTTTCCATGTGAAACCACTCTTTCTTTTTCTTCATGGTAGAAAAATTTTATTGATATGTCAAATTTTTAACCGGTTTTAAAAAATTTTTCGTTACATGGATAGATTTTTTATTATATGTGTAGTATATTATTGTTGGGTGTTTAGAAAAAATTTAATATACCAGTAAATATAGGAGGGAAAATTAATGGAGTTATCACTGGACAAAAAAAATTATCCGGCGACAGATTTCGTGTCGGGTAAATGGCAACAGGAAATCAATGTAAGAGACTTTATTCAAAAAAACTACACACCGTATGAAGGTGATTCAAGTTTCTTGGTAGAACCGACAGAAGCAACAACAAAACTTTGGAAAGAATGTTGCGATTTATTGAAAAAAGAACGTGACAACGGCGGCGTGCTTGATATGGATACAAAAGTCATATCTACAATAACTTCTCACGGCGCAGGTTATATCGACAAATCTTTGGAAACAATCGTAGGTTTGCAAACAGATGCTCCGCTAAAACGCTCTATGCAACCTTTTGGCGGAATTAGAATGGCTGAAACTTCTTGCAAATCTTATGGATACGAAGTTGATCCTGAAGTTTCCGAAATCTTTACAAAATACAGAAAAACACACAATCAAGGCGTGTTTGACGTTTATACACCTGAAATGAAAGCCGCAAGACACTCAGCAATCATTACAGGTTTGCCTGACGCATACGGCAGAGGCAGAATCATCGGCGATTACAGACGTGTTGCACTTTACGGTATCAACAGACTTATCGAAGATAAACAGGAACAATTCAAATCTCTTGAAGGTGAAATGACACCTGACAGAATACAATTGAGAGAAGAAATCGCAGACCAAATCAAAGCTTTGAAAGAAATGATTGAGTTGGGTAAAATCTACGGTTTTGATATTTCTCAACCTGCAAGAAATGCTAAAGAAGCAGTTCAATGGTTGTATTTCGGTTATCTTTCTGCGGTTAAAGAACAAAACGGCGCAGCAATGAGTATCGGCAGAACTTCAACTTTCTTAGATATTTATATCGAAAGAGATTTGAAAGAAGGAATTTTGACAGAAGCTGAAGCGCAAGAATTAATCGACCATTTCATTATGAAATTAAGATTAGTAAAATTCGCCAGAACTCCTGAATACAACGAATTATTCTCAGGCGACCCGACTTGGGTAACAGAATCAATCGGCGGCATGGGTATTGATGGCAGAACTCTTGTTACAAAGAACTCTTTCAGATACTTGCATACGCTTGAAAACTTAGGTACAGCACCTGAACCGAACCTAACAGTTTTATGGTCAAAAAGATTGCCACACAATTTCAAACAATATTGTGCGCATATTTCAATTACAACATCATCAATCCAATACGAAAACGACGATATGATGAGAGTTACACACGGAGATGATTACGCAATCGCATGTTGTGTATCTTCAATGGTTGTTGGCAAAGAAATGCAATTTTTCGGAGCAAGAGCAAACCTTGCAAAATGTTTGCTTTACGCAATTAACGGCGGTATTGACGAAAGATTAAAAACACAAGTTGGACCAAAATACAGACCTATTACGTCAGAATATCTTGATTATGACGAAGTAATGGACAAATACAACGATATGATGGAATGGCTTGCGGGCTTGTACGTAAACACATTGAACGTAATTCACTATATGCACGACAAATATTGTTACGAAAAAGCTCAAATGGCACTTCACGATAGAGATGTAAAACGTTACTTTGCAACAGGTATTGCAGGACTTTCTGTAGTTGCAGATTCACTTTCTGCCATCAAATATGCGAAAGTTAAAGCAATTCGTGATGATGACGGAATTGTAGTTGATTACGAAGTTGAAGGCGATTATCCAAAATACGGCAACAACGACGACAGAGTTGACCAAATCGCAGTTGACTTGGTAAGAAATTTTATGTCTAAAATCAGAAAACATTACACATACAGAAACTCAATTCCGACAATGTCAATTTTGACAATCACATCAAACGTAGTTTACGGAAAGAAAACCGGAAACACACCTGACGGAAGAAAAGCAGGAATTCCGCTTGCTCCTGGTGCAAACCCAATGCACGGCAGAGATTTAAACGGCGCAGCAGCATCACTTGCTTCAGTTGCGAAACTACCGTTTAACGATGCACAAGACGGAATTTCTAACACATTCTCAATCATTCCAAACGCCTTAGGTAAAGACGAAATCTTTATGGGTGATTTGAACATAACCCTTGATTGCGGATGCGCCGAGTAAAAGTAAATTATTTCATGTCCTCCCTTGACGGGAGGACCGAAATCTTTGATTTCGAGGAGGGTGAAAATTAATATAGAAAGGAAAAATATCATGCCTACAACAATGCAGGAAGAAAATTTAATAAACTTAATTGACGGCTACGTAGAAAAAGGCGGTCACCATTTGAACGTAAACGTGTTCAACAGAGAAACATTGCTTGATGCACAAGCACATCCTGAAAAATACCCACAATTAACAGTGAGAGTATCAGGATATGCGGTTAATTTCATTAAATTAACAAAAGAGCAACAAGACGACGTAATCTCAAGAACTTTTCATAAAGAATTATAAAATTCTTCCCTTCCCTAGAGGGAAGGGGCAGGGATGGGTGCTTCCCCGTAAGGGAGAAATATTAAATAATTGTAGGTTGGGTTTTCAACCCAACAACGTAACTAAAATAGTAGGGCGGGATACCTATCCCGCCATCTACATTCAACAAAAATTATGACAATAAAAGGAAACATACATTCAATAGAAAGTTGCGGAACTGTCGACGGGCCTGGAATTAGGTTTGTAATCTTTATGCAGGGCTGTCCTATGCGCTGCCAATATTGCCACAACCCTGACAGTTGGACAACTGACACCAACAAACTAATGACAGTCGATGAGATTATGCTAAAATACGACGGAGTGAAAGAGTTTGTGCAATCTGGCGGAATTACCGTAACCGGCGGCGAGCCACTGCTTCAAATCAATTTTGTTACAGAATTGTTCAAAGCAGCAAAATCAAAAAATATTCACACGGCACTTGATACATCTGGAGTTATATTTAATCCACAAAACACAGAAAAAATCAACGAACTCTTAAAATACACTGATTTAGTTTTGTTGGATATCAAGCATATAAACGACGACGAACACAAAAAATTAACCGGATGTTCTAACAAAAATATCCTAAAATTTGCGCAATACCTATCTGAAAAAGGTATTCCAATGTGGATTAGGCACGTTGTTGTTAAAGACATAACTTTGAACGAAGAATATTTGACAGAGCTAGGAAAATTTCTAAAACCGTTAAAAACTGTAAAAGCCCTTGATGTATTGCCATACCACGACATGGCAATTCCAAAATACGAGGCATTGAATATCACTTACCCATTAAAAAACACACCACCAACCACAAAACAACAAGCCCTCTGGGCAAGAGATTTGATTATAAACGCAATGAAAAAGTCAAGAGAATTGTAGAAAAGAGCTTAAAAGAGGTTATGGAAATGTTTAGACAACTAAGAAGAATAAAACAACAATTATCACAAGAAGATTGTATCTCAGTTTTGAAAAACGAAGTTAGAGGAGTATTGTCTGTTTTGGGTGATGATGATTATCCATATGGAGTTCCTATTAATTTTTATTATTCTCAAGAGAATAATAAAATATACTTTCATGGAAGTAGAGAGGGCCATAAAATTGATGCAATAAAAAATCACGATAAGGTTTCTTTTTGCGTCTATGATAAAGGAACACAAATTGAAGGTAAACGAGGACTAGAGGTTTCTGCGCAAGTCAGAGTAAAAGAATTTTATAAAAAACTTGGTTACAAAGAAGTTGGCGAAATTTATTTTGATGAATATTGCGAACATATAACAATGGAAAAAGAGCTTTAAATATAACATACTTTTCAGCCCTCTTGACTCTACAATTATTGTAGAGTTTATAATAGTTGTATGAAAAAGAAACTCTACAAAATTGGCGAAGTTGCGAAAATGTTCAATCTTAGCATAAGTTCTTTAAGACATTATGAAAATATTGGATTGTTGTTGCCTGAAAAAGTTGACAATGACAGTGGTTATCGTTATTACAGTATAAAGCAGTTTGAAATTCTAAACACAATAAAATATTTGCGCGCTTTAGATATGCCAATAGATAAAATAACCGATTTTTTGAATAATAAAGAACCTGAAAAATTGGAAGAGCTTTTGCTTGAACAAAAAGAATTAATAGAAAAAAAGAAAAGAGAATTGGCATTAATTGAAGAAAAAATTAACAACCGATTACATTCAATAAAAAGCGCTATTAAATCTAACTTAAATAAAATTGTGATTAAAAACTTCCCTTTAAGAAAAATTGCACAAGCAAAAGAAATCCTAACTCCAAATGATTACTTAGACCTTGAAGAAGCTCTTAGAAAACTTGTATCAGGAAGTCTTGAACCAATTATATTTCTAGGGAAAGTAGGTTTGGGGATTTCAGAAGAACGATTAAAAAAGCAAGATTGGAACAGTTATGACAAACTTTTCATTATATTAGATGATACCGATAATTTTGAAGGAAAGATAGAAATTCTACCCGCTGAAACTTGTGCAACTCTTCGTTTTGGAGGAACACATAAAGACGCACCATTATATTATAGAAAGTTAATAGATTATATTAATCAAAACAATTATTTAATAAATGGTTTTGCAAAAGAAATTACAATGATTGATAACTGTTTATCAACAGATGAAAATAAATTTGTTACGGAAATTCAAATCCCAATAAGGAGAAATGACGATGAAAAAATTTAGAATAGAAAAAGATGTATTTGAAAAACATCCAAACTACTGCGTGGGAGTTGTTGTTGCAAGAGGAATTGATAACAAAATTTTAAATAAAAAAATCGAAGATTTTTTAGACAACGCAATAAATGATTTTGCCACAAATAAAAAAGAAGCCAATATAAGAGAACTCGTATCTCCTTACAGAGAAGCTTTTTATGCATTAAATATAAACCCAAATAAATTTATGTGTTCTATAGAAGCTTTGCTAAAAAGAGTGCAAAAAGGAAACTCTTTTCCTCACATCAATACAATTGTTGATTTAGGGAATGCGTTTTCCATAAAATATGAAATTCCTCTTGGCGTACATGATATCGACAAATTGGAAGGAGATTTAGAAGTTAGATTCTCAAAAGAAAACGACACGTTTTTACCACTCGGAGAAGCAGAATTAGAAAAAATGCCAGCAGGAGAACTTGTTTATGCAAGTTTAAATACAATAAAAACAAGGAGATGGATTTGGCGGCAAAGTAATGATGGAAAAATTGAGAAAACTACTCAAAATATTTTCTTTCCAATTGATGGTTTTAAAGGAATTAATGACAGACAGGTTTTAAAATTAAGAGATGAATTGGTTGCATTCTTAACTTCCGAACTTGGTTGCAAAGATGTAGAAACAGGTTTTGTAGATAAAGAGAATAATGAATTTATAATCAATGAATAAATCAATTTTTCAAAATAAAAAAGCACTGGCAATCTTATCAATAGGAACAATCACCATACTTGCAAGTATGGCTGTTTCACCTGCTCTAGCGAGTATTAAGACAAATTTTTATTGGCTAAATGATAGTATAATCCAACTTGTACTCGTTATACCAACATTCTTTATAATTCCTGCTTGCTTTTTAAGCAAGATATTTTGTCAAAATTTTGGGAATAAAAAGACTCTGATAACAGGACTTATTTTATATTTAATAGGTGGCGTATTCGCAGGGTTTACAAATAATTTTTATGTAATGTTAGTTTTTAGAGCAATTTTAGGTATTGGGTGCGGTTTAATTCTGCCTCTTGCTCAAAAACTCATCAGTGACAATTTTTCAGGCGAATTTAAAGAGCGAATTATTGCTTATCCTGCATCCGCTTCTTGCCTAATGGGAATAATTTGTGCCGTAGTTGTCGGTTATATCGCATCAATTTATTGGCGTTTGGTATTCTATGTTTATTTAATCGCACTTGTTGTTTTGTATTTGAATTTAAGGTACCTACCAGATGACAAACCAAAACCTGTTAAATCTGTGAAATTCAACAAAAAATCACTAATTTTTGTATTTGGAATGATTTTTTCAAACTTAGTTTTTTATACTTTTCCTACGTATATTGCACTTTTCATGAAATCCGAACATATAGGCAATGATGCAAGCTCCGGAGTTGTTGTATCTTGTATGATGCTTGCGGGTTTTGTTTCGGGAATTATTGCAATTCACATACGGCAATTTTTGAAAAACCGGTCAATATTTTCGGCTTGTCTGCTTTTTGCTTTAGCATATTTATTAATGGCAAATTCACACACAATTTTACCCCTTTGCCTTTGCGCTGTGTGGGTTGGTTTTAGTAGCAATATTCTGTATTCGGAAATATTTTCTGCTGTTAATAAATATAATGCAGAGTTAATTCCAAACGTTACTGCTTCAATGTTTATTGGACAAACTCTTTCTGTTCCGTTTTTAGAGTTACTTGATTTTATCTTGAATACAAATAGTTATAGATTAAAATTTTTGTGTTTATCTTTGTGTATTTTTATTGTAACTATTTTAATTAGTTTTATAATGATAAAAAGACAAAAAATATTTGAATTTTAAAATCTTTTTTGTGCTATTATGATTTTATGGCATGGATTTATTTAATAGTTGCAGCGTTATTTGAAGTTGGTTGGCCGATTGGATTAAAATTGGCACAAACCCCAAATTCAATTGCAAAATGTTTATGGATTATATTTGCAATCATTGCAATGACCTTGAGTGGTGTATTTTTATTCTTTGCCCAAAAACAAATTCCGATTGGAACGGCTTATGCTATTTGGACAGGCTTAGGAACAATAGGTACTTTTTGTATTGGTATAATCTTTTTCAACGATGCAACTAGTTTGTTAAGGTTTTTCGGAGTGTTTTTAATTTTATCAGGTGTGATTATCTTAAAACTTGCCCACTAACTTTAATGAACTTACAAAATAAAATATATTGAGGAGTAACAATGAAAAGATTTTTATTTTTAACTTTAGTAATTTTACTTGGGACATCTGCTTTTGCAGAAATTATTCTTGCCCCTGAATGGAGTGAATTTTGCCCAGTTGAATATCTTAATGCTAAGCAATCAAAATGGAGTAAAAATACAGATTACTGGTATAACAGAAGACTTCAATTTGAAACCTCTATTTCAAGATGTAACTCATACACCGGCAACGATTTAAAATCATGCTACGAGCATATAAGAACTGTAGAAACAAATAAAAATAAAGTTTGGGATGCCAGAATAGAACAGCAAAGAATTGAAAGCGAAAAATCTACAGAAATGTATAACAGAATGCAAACAATCAACACTATTAACCATCTAATAGATACGATTGGGAAATAAATCATAATAAAAAGCAGGTAATATGTACCTGCTTTTTTCAATTTCTATTTTTCATTTATTTCATACTACTCAATTTAATTTGAGTTTTTGGAAGTTCAGGTGTTATGTTTGAACTCTTATTTCCAGAACCCGCTTTTCCTACATTCAATCTAAATCCGGCTTGGAAACCTACACCGTTTCTTCCTCCGCTTGTAAAGAATGCTTGCAAAAATCCACTAAATCTATCTCCCCAAGTTTTTCTTACACCTATTCCATATCTGGCGTAAGGTTTTACACTCAACTCAGGTAGTGAAACATTATTGGCATTAAAATTCGTTCTATCCATCAAATTCCAAACGACACTAACTCCAACATAAGGTTGCCAACCGTTTTTCAAATTTCCGATAAATTTAATTCCCGGTTCAATTTGAATTGCGTTCAATGGACTAGATTCCATTCTCACACCAGCAGCATTTGTATAATCAAACGTATTAACAAATGAATAAGACATCATATAACTTGGTTGAATAATAAATTTACCCTTCGCAAGTTCCCAATTATATCCAGTCTTACTTGCAACACCCGCCATAATCATTGAGAAATTATCTGTTCCATAAGCAGTACTTGCCTCTCCGCCATTAGCACCTGCATTTACAGTTAAACCGGTAAAGAAATTTCCCTTATAAGCCATGCCGGTCATCCCCAAAGTTCCACCGTTTTGGTAAATACCGATACCATTATAAGCTTGATGAGAGCCATTATATCCGGCATACACACTAAACATTCCATCCCAACCGTGACCTAAATCATATAATTCAGAATCACCGCCAAAGAATGAACCATAAGCTACGTTAGAAACTCTCGGACCGCCTCTAAGCGGAACATTTTCAAATGTTGCATAAGGTCTGAACCACATAGCTTTTTTCTCATAATGCGTACTTGTAGGGTCAAATACTAAATTTCCATCTGCAGTTGCATATTTATTTCTCAACTTCAATGCTTGACGTTGTTTTTGGGTCATTAACATATACATATCCATATTTCTGAAAGCTTCATCATACGAATTTAATTGTGTTAAATATCCACCTAACTGAGCCGCAACAGGACTTGCCATAATAGCAGGGTTAAAATCTTTGTAACTATTACCAGTAGGTGCCATAGTCAACATTCCGTTTTCGCTAACCCCTCCTTGCAAATATCTGATTGGAGTTAAAATTGTTTGAGTTTTATTTTGCAATTCAGAAGAAATTGTCATATTAGAAGGATCAATTCCTAACAAATCAGACAAACTTACTGAAATACTATTTGCTGTTGTATTACCTATTTTGTTAATATCGGTAATAGTAACATTTCCTTCAACATTTGCACCTGCGAAATTATCTGCTTTCCCGTTAGAAAGGTTCAAATCAACCGCAAGTTTTACATTATCTGCCAAAGTTATATTGTTACCAAAATCTGTAGTTTTGCCATCAATTGTATTCAAAGTAGTTCCACTAGCCATATTCAAAGTAGAGTTAACCAAAGAACTTCCTTCTGCCAAATGCAATGTACCGTTTGCTACTCCAATAGTTGCATTTTTAATATATGAATTAACAATCAATGAACCTGTATTAGCATCATCTGCATTTACAATCATATTATAATTTTTGCCGGAAATTCCATCTGCAACAGTAATAGTTTTATCTTGCGCAATATTCATATTAAGGTCTTTTCCATCTGTATTCATATAAATATCGCCACCATCTGTAGCGGAATTACCTTTCATTACAACATCAGAATTTACGGCATTAATTGTTAAATTATCGTTTGCAAAAATTGCGCCACCTGTTTGTCCGGCACTATTATTTTCAAAACTACTATCAGTAACTGTTGCCTCAATATAAGAAGCTATCGCACCACCAGAAACTCCAGCAGTATTCCCAACAAAATTTGACCCATCAATTTTTAATGAAGATTTATCGTTTGATGCACCAATTCTGGTAGAAATAGCGCCACCAAAAGTTCCTGATGAGTTGTTTTCAAATGCTGAATTAGAAATAGTAGCTTTCCCATCATCATATAAGAAGATTGCGCCACCCCCTCCATCAGAATACAATGGTGCATTTTCATCAATATTTGTGCCTGTAGTTTTGTTACCGGTAAAAGTAGAATTTTTTACAATCAATTCGGTATCAGAATTTAATGCGCCACCTTCAGAACCGGCAGAGTTATTATTGAATAACACATTATCTAAAGATATAGTCGCTTTTGAACCGTTAACTTGTCCAATTGCACCACCAACCATATCAGAATTATTTCCTTCAAATACCGAATTTGTAATAGTTAAAGGCAATGTATCATCTTTCCCTAGAGCAATTGCACCACCGATTGCTTGACTACCTTTGGCAGAATTGTTTATAAAACTTACTTTATCAAGAGTTAATTCAGCATCCGCACTATTGAATATAGCCCCACCTTGAATAGCTGAATTGGAAACAAATTCAGAACCTTGACCAATATTAAACCCAGCTTTTGCTATATAAATAGCTCCACCCATTCCTTGAGTTGGACTTGTTGCAGCATTATTTATAAATTTGGCATTATCTCCGATTGAAACATTTCCTGCACTATAAACGGCACCACCTTTATTTGCAACTTTATTATCTTGAAATAAAGCATTATTACCGATTTTTATTTCACTACCGGTTACTCTTATATAAGAATATATTGCGCCTCCGCTTGATTTAGCAGTATTTCCTTTAAAAACAACATTATCTCCTATTATAAATTTAAGAGGTATTTCTCTAGCACTGGTTTTATAATCATAAAGATATAATGCGCCTCCAGAATATTTTGCTTCGTTGTTTATAAATTTTACACCATCTCCAATTGTTGTATTTGAAGCAACACCTTCTCGCAAAATATTTGCAGCAATAGCACCACCATTATTAGCATAATTATCTTGAAATATTGAATTTCCAGTGACTATAAGATCTTTAGCATTATTAATCGCACCACCATAATTTTTAGAAAGATTTGATGTAAATATTCCATCAACAATATTTAAAGTTCCTTCATTATGGATAGCGCCACCGTTTTTAGTTGCACTATTGTTATTAAACGTAGAATTTTTAATAATACTATCAATTGTATTTATAATAGCTCCACCATTTCCGGTCACACTGCCACCATCATAAACCTTGTTCGACACATCAGGAACATCAATATCTTGAGCCAAAACTTTTCCGCTATTAGCAAAAGATACCATTGTACACAAAAACAAAGCCATCAATAATTGCTTCTTTTTCATCTTCTTTCCTCTTTACTTACTATTACCACCTTGTACATAAAAGTGATGTTTGTAACACCTATTAGATAAATTTTTCATTTTTTATAAACTTCCGCTTTTTCTTCAATTTATCTAGTAGAGATGATATCACAAAAAATTAAAAAGTGATAATCGTAACAATAAATATATTAACAAATATTGCCGTACTCGTCGTGTCTGTTTTCCGTTTTTCAGTAAAAAATAAAGGATAGAGAGGTATTATGAACAACATTGAGTTTGGTAAACGCTTACGAGAATTACGTAAATCAAGAGGATACACCCAGCAGGCACTTGCAGAAAAAGCTGAGATTGACGAAAAACATTTATCACGTATTGAAAACGGCAAGTATTTTCCATCTTATGCAACATTAAATAAGTTACTTGGAGCATTAGGAGTAACTCTTGACGAAGTTGGGATTGAACTTGATCAAGCAGAAGTCAATCAAAATCCATTGTATTCAAAAGCATTACAGATATTGAATACTGCTAAAGATGATGATGAGCTTTCTTGCTATATTGAAGCATTAAAAGCGGTTCAAAAAGCATTGAAACATTCAAATCTGCAATAATTCAAATTCTTGCAAAAAGAAATTTGTTTTGCTAAAATTTGTAAGAAAATATTTTAGATAGGAGTAAATTATGAAAAAAATTATTATTTCAATATTACTTGTCGCACTTACATCAACTACATGTTTTGCTGAAGAAATATATTCTATTAAAACTTTACACAAAATGGGAATCATCGCAAATTCTCCAATAAATAAAACCGATTTAGAAAACGCAAAAAACATAATGACAAATGTATATCACAAAACAGCAGAAGGAGTAAAAAATGGGAAAGGTCCATTTTATGCTGAAATATACAATGAAAACGGGAACCTTGTAGTATCATCATCTAATAGTGTTGTAGAAGATAATTGCGCATTATACCATGCAGAAGTTAACACACTAAAAAAAGCATTTGAGAAATACAAACAATATGATTTATCTCCACAAAATTTGACAATATATATAAACGCTGAACCTTGCATAATGTGTGCAGGCGCACTTATGTGGTCAGGAGTTAAAACGATTTATTTTGGAGTTCCATCCAAAGATGTTGAAAAAATTACAGGATTTGATGAAGGTTATAAACCAAACTGGATAAAAGAATTTAAGAAAAGGGGAATTACTGTTTACGGAAACATTGAAAAAACAACAGGCGAAAAAGTCTTACAGGACTATGTAAATAGTGGAAAAGAAATTTACAAACCTTCAAGAGAAGAAAAATTAATCGGTATGCCAAATCCTTGGACTGAATGCAATACTGATTTTAAATGCGGTAAAAAAATTACAGGATTTAATTTCCCATTATCTCTATCAAACTACGAAATCAGAGCTATGAAGGGAATGTTTGAAATCTCTTATCCGCTTGATGAAGTTAGAACAGTTACTGTCAGAAAAGGTTTTGACGAAAGCAACAACGGCGATAATAGCGGAGATTATAACAAATATCCAAACAACGAAATCTATACTCTTGAAAATGGTGTAAATATCAATATCAGAGGTGACAAAGATAAGATTTATGTAATGTATTTTATTGCAGAATCAGGCGTTTATTCTGCAAGATGCGAACAAGGCATGTCGAAAAAAGAGGTTGAAGGTATCTACAACGTAATTCGAGAAGCCGAAGAACCTAAGTTGCCGTAAAATCATTTAATTAACAATTTAGCGACAACACTATATTCCTAATTTTTAAAAGAGTTTTTGTAAATTGCAAAAGCTCTTTTTCTGAGATAAATTTTGCCAATACTGCAAGCATTTTATCGTTTTGAGGCGCACAATCAAGATATAAACGTTCTCCATTGCGGGTTAGTTCATAATATTTAACCTTTATCTCCGATTTATTTTGTTTTACATCAACTATATATTTCTTTTTAATTAACTTTGAAATAATCTTATCAATAGCCCCAACATCTCGAATTAACGCCTTGCTTATACCTGCATTATTCAAATGTGGATACAAAACTATCATCTCTAAAACCGCATATTCATCTAAAGAAATTTTATTTTTTGCATCCATTTCAAATTTTTGACATGCAAAAGCATAAAAAATTCGAGCCGCAGCCTCAAACTGAAAAGTTAAAGAATTAATAAAACATGTCTTTTCCATAGGTAATCTCCTTAAACAAAACTTATAAACATAGTAGAATTTTCTACCTATAGAATTTAATACTATTTTTCAAAAAGTCAACATTAGAAATAAATTTTATTATTTTCTAGAATTTTTTCTCTTAACTTATCTAATAACCGTGTTAATTCATTGATTTCGTCTATTGAAAACGACTTTAATGTTCTTAGAGCTATTTTTCTGTATTTTTCGTCAGTATTTTTATATAATTTTTCACCAAATTCAGTAAGTTCGGTATGTTTTACCATTATATTGTGATTGGTACTCAAAACTCTTTTTATATAGCCTTTTTGCTCCATTTCATTCAGAATTTTTCCAACATGAGCTTTGCCTTTATAAACAAGTTTTGAAATATCGCTTTGAGATAATTCAGGATTTTGCAAAATATGCGACAAAATCTTAAATTCATCCAATTCAAGCATTTGTTCATGTCCTGTTATAAAGTTCTTATAATAATTTCGTGCCATTAATTCAGACACCCTTGCGGTATCCGACAACTTATAAAAAACATTGCCAACATAAGGCATATTTTGCAATTGCGATTTGCCCATTTTCACCTCTATATTTGTATATAGTAACATCATTAACAGTTTTGTGCAATACGAGTAGAAAATTCTACATGTAAACTTTTCTTCATATTTGACCTTTTTCCCTAAAGTTTTTATCAAACATTTCCGATAGCCAAATATGTATTTTAATTTCTCAAAAGAGAGTAGCTAAAAGAAAGGACAGGCTTATGACATCAATTTCAGCAGTGAACGCAGGTAGTAACGCCGCAAGTGAAATTGCGACAAAACAACAATCTTCTTTGAGCAGCGAGACAAAAGCGAAACTTGAAGCATTAGGGATTACAGCAACAGATGGAATGACCGAAGCTGAAGCAAAAACAAAAATTGCGCAAAAAGAAGCTGAAAACAATCCACAAAATGGAAACCAACAAGGGAATTCATCAGAAAGTGAAATTTTATCTGAAGCAAAAGCACTAGCATCTTCTGTTGGTGTTACTGCCGGAAGTAGTTCTGATGTATCAGAAATCCTTGACGATATAGGAGCAGAACTTGAAGAAATGCTCGAAGAAGCTGAAAATAATCCTTCAATGTTATCACAACTATCTTCATATCTATCACAATTAACAAGTTTAGATGACAGATACGAAACACTTCAAAATTCACAATCAAGCATGTATTCAGCAATGAATATGATTTCAACAAATAATAAAATTGCATTAGGTTTAAATTAAAAAACTCACATACTACCAATAATACTTACAAGGCACTTTTAATCACCGTTAAAAGTGCTTTCTTTTTCAAAAAATCAACTATAAATCTGATTTTTTATAGGACAAGAAATTATAGAATATTTGTGATGTAGAAATATGAGGATTTTATTATGAAATGGATTATTATTCTATTATTGATTGCTGCAGGCGTTTGGGCTTATTTGAATGTTGATTTCATGGGAGCAAAAGAGAACGCTCAAGATAGCACTATGAATGCTATTAAAAATGAAAAAACTATCAAAAAATTCTTTGATGCTGATCAACAAAACAAACAAGAAACTCAAGATACTATAAGAGATAATTTCTAATTTGTAATTGTTGATATTGAACAAGAATATCAAAAGATAAAAATAAGACCGGTTTTCGTAACCGGTCTTTTATAATTCCTATCCTAAAAATTTTCCTATTCTAATTCCTATTGATTTCGTTTTCCTTAATTATCCTATTGATTTTCCAACAACTTGTTTTTCAGGTTTATGCGATAAAGTTAGTTCCAAACCTGCTTGCTCCGTGAAAGAATGATTGTTTCATCATATCAACCAAAGTCTTTTTAATTACATATCTCTTATTCAAATCAACTGAATTAACTGCTTCTGAAGTTTCTTTATATGTATCTGTAACTGTATTTGAAAATAAAAGCATAGTTGCCATAGCCTTAAAACCTCTCTGTTTCTTTATTTAGCTCTCACTCTTATATAAAAAATTTTTATCAAAAATTATTGACTTTTTCGATACGATTTATATAATTTTTGTTACATAACTTTACAAACATTGAAGTTTTTTATAAAAAATTCCGTCAATAAACAAGTATATGAAAGGAGAAAATTAATGGCAGATTCAATGAGTGTAACAGGCGGCGCAAGTAATATAGACATTTCAAGATGGAAAAAACTTTCCGCACAAGAAATTCTTAAACAAGAAAGCAAAGGCGAAGAAATTCCTTCCGAAATTGTTAGTTGGGCAGAACAAATGGCTGCACTTGCAAAAGTTCCTGATGATGTAACATACGAACAAGTAGATGGAGATGTTGGACTTGATGCGTTAGACAAATTAGGAATATCACCGGAAGATGCAGGATTTGCAGCAGCACCGGAAGTTGACAATGCACAAGGACCAACCAAACCAGACCAACCTGATGCAGTCAAAGATCCGGCTAAAGTTGTAGATTTACCGCCGGAAAGCCAAGATAACAATATATTCATGAACGCAACTCCAGGTCAAGCAGGAGATGTCAAACCACAAGACACAAATCCTCCTGACACCAACGACCAACAAACTCTAACTCTTGCAGATCCGACACTAACAACAGATCCTGAAGAAATTAGAAAACGAAAAGCTAAAAAAGGATTAGCGTAAAGATTTGATAGCGGATTTGATATCCGCAGACTTATAAATATAATTACCGGCAACTAAAGAATTTGCACCGTAAGACGTGCAAATTCTTGCTGTTTCAGCATTAATTCCACCATCTACTTGTATAATCAAGTTTTCATGGGCTTTTTCTTTTATTACAGGAATTTTATCTGCACAATCTTGCATAAATTTTTGACCGCCAAATCCCGGTTCAACAGTCATTATCAACAACAAATCCAAATCTTTTAAGTATGGAAAAACAACGTCAGGAGAAGTTTTCGGTTTTATTGACAAACCAACTTTTACCCCAAATGATTTTATCAAATCAATTGTTTTTTGAATATCTGCTCCGCATTCATAATGGAATGTCAATATGTCTGCGCCAGCTTTTGCGAACGGTTCAACATATTTTTCAGGATTTTCAATCATCAAATGCACATCCAATGGTAGTTTCGTGACTTTTCTGATTGATGCAACAACCGGCACGCCAATTGTTATATTAGGCACAAAATGTCCATCCATAACGTCAACATGCACCCAATCTGCGCCACCGTCTTCAATTCGCTTTATATCTCTTTCCAAATTTGCAAAATCTGCGGACAAAATAGAAGGTGAAACATAAATCATTTTACTGCTCCAAAAATTTTACATGCCTCATAAGCTGCGTGTTGTTCTGCCTCTTTTTTAGTTTTTCCAACACCTTTAGCCACGACTTTTCCCTGATAAGAAACTTCTATCTCAAAAGTTTTGTTATGTGCTGGTCCTGTTTCGCCAACAATCGTATAAACTGGAGTTTCTTTAGTCAAACCTTGTGTGTATTCCTGCAATATCGCTTTTGCATTGAACTTTTCAAAATTTTTATCAACTTCTTCAATATAAGGCATCAAAACTTTTTGCAAAAATGGAATTACCAAATCAAATTTCCCATCCAAATAATATGCGCCCAAAACTGCCTCAAAAGCGCACGCACAAACAGATTCTATATTTGCCAAACCCTGTTTTGCCTCGTGTTTTGCAAGAATAATCAAGTCGCAAAATCCAATTTCATGCGCAATTTTTGACAACGTATTGTCAGAAACAACAATAGAGCGAATTTTTGACAAGTCACCTTCTTGGTATTCAGGATATTTTTTATACAAAATATCTGATGCCGAAAGTTTCAAAACCGCATCACCCAGAAACTCCAAACGCTCATAATTTTCAACATAAGGCAAATCCTGCTCTTTTGTATAAGACGGATGGGTCAATGCCTTTTTGAAGAAATCAGGATTATCGATTTTTATACCAAAAATTTCTTCTAATTTCTGCATTTAAAACAATCCTTTAATACAATTTACAATATCGTGAGAAAAAACAAAATATTTGCAGAAATAATACATAACAGGAATTGTGAAAATAAAACTATCTGTTCTATCCAAAAATCCACCATGACCTGGAAGTGAATTACCGGAATCTTTTACACCTGCATCACGTTTCAAAAGAGATTCGCACAAATCACCTATTTGAGCAAAAACAGTACATAAAAAGCCTGCAATGATTGGAATATACCATTTTATATCAATCATATAAACTTTTGAAATAAATAAGCCAACAATACAAGAACCTAACACAGCGCAAATCGCACCACCGATTGAACCTTCAATTGTTTTGTTAGGGCTAATTACAGGGGCTAATTTATGTTTACCAAATCTAGTTCCTGCATAATAACATCCGACATCAGTCAATAAAATTGCAGTAAACATCATTACTACAAAACCTAATCCGTCATGGTAATCAGCGGATGACATATCTCTCAATAGCTGCAAGTGCAATGGGAAATAACCGCAATATACAAAACCTAAAATTGTTGTCGCAACGTTTGCAATATACGGTTGTCTACCTCTGAACAGCACCCACATAAATGAGAACAAAGTGCATAAAATCAATGCCGAAGCAACGTATTTTGCCTGATCAAAGAAAGTGATAATAGCTAAAATAGCCTCAGCTAATAAGATGATTTTAAGGCTTGGATAAAAACCTTTATGCTCCAGAATTTTAACATATTCTTTCGATGCAAAATATATTATCAG
>CALEJY010000097.1 GCA_937898445.1 uncultured Candidatus Melainabacteria bacterium
ACATAAGCATCATCTGTTGATTGGTAAATCAAAGCATCATGAATAATATATGCTGCTGCGGCTGCAATTACTGCACCAATACCGATTACGATAAATCTTTTGAACGGTTTGTGTTCTTTTTTTACTTCTTCTTGTTGAGTTTCTTCAACATTCTTATTCTGTTCTTCCATTTTCTACCTCATTATTTCCTAATTAATTATATATTCGTTTCTACAACCTTTTCAAGTTCAAATCTAAACTCTTTCAAAATAGCTTGAACTCTTTGTACATCTTCAGGCGGAATCCTTTTTGTAACCCCACCAAGATATGTTCTAATTTTATTATTAATACTGTCTAACTCTTGTAAACCACCTTCAGTAATTCCCATTTTCTTAACTAATCTGTTGTTTTTAGTATCAATAAATCGTGTAATAAATCCTTTTTGTTCCAATTCGTTTAAAATTCTACCGGTATTCGCTCTATCTTTTAGAATAAGTTTTGCTAAATCTCTCTGACAAATTCCAACATTTACAGAAACAGTATCAAGTGTAATATATTCATCTAATGAAACATTAATATCAAGTTTATTGAAAAGTTGGTTCGTCAACATCTTCATCATTCTTGAAGTTTGTTCAAGCTCGTAATGTATGCTGTCTGTATAATGCACAATATCAATATCTGCCACGAAATTTTCCTTGTTTTTTAATTTGTTTTATTATTTTAATTTATGTTGTAAAAAAAATATGTTGCATTTACAACAATATTATGCTAACATATTGATATAAAAAATGCAAGTACATTTTTTTAAAAGTGAATAGTGAAAAGTGAATGGTGAATAGTTCTTTTCATTCGCTTTGATCAAATAAAATTTTTTGTACGATAGCACCTATATGCACCACTCACTAATCACTATTCACAACTCACCAAATCAAAAAAGAAATAAGTAATAATAAGGACTATAGACCAATATGAAAAAGATTATAACAACAGCATTATTAATGAGCATGTTAAGCATGACAATCATGCCTGCCGTTGCGGTTACAGAAAAAAGTTCCGCTACCCCAAAACAATTCAAAAGTATGGTTTCTAAAAACAAAAAAACTCAACAATCAGATGATTACAAATTTAATTATGTAAATATGAATTGGTGGGGAAATTTTAACGACGATTTGTTAAACGGATATATTGAAAAAGCTATTTTGAATAACTACGATCTTAAAATGGCAACAATCAATGTTGAAGAATATTACCAAAACGTAAAACTTCAATTTGCAAACGAATTGCCTAGTGTAGTTGGCGGTTTTGGACCTGGTGTATATAAAGCTCCAGGCATGACAAATACAAAAGCAGCTTTTGGTTTACCTATTATTGTTCAATATGAAGCTGATATTTTCTTGAAAAACCACAATAAAACAAAATCTGTAAAAAAACTTTATGAAGGATCAAAACTTGATGAACGTGCAGCATACATTTCTGTAGCATCTGCAGTCGGTTCAACTTATTTTAATATAATTAACCTTGATAAAATGATTTCACTACAAGAACAAATCGTTAATATCAGACAAGAAATTTACAACCTTATGCTTATGCGTAACAAAGAAGGTTTAACTTCTACTGCCGACACTGTAAAAGCTAACAAAGCTCTTGTTGCAGGTCAAACAGATTTGATTGAATTGAAAAAGAACAGAGAAAAAATGCTTAACCAGATGTGTGTTTTGATTGGTGAAAGCCCAGAAAATGCAAATTCAATCAAGAGAAATTCTTTGGATAGCATAAATTATCAACTTGCAATTCCATCAGAAATTCCATCAGAAATTATTACTCAAAGACCTGACTATATGAAAGCTGAATTAATGGTTGAAAAAGCAGGTATTGATGTAAAAGTTGCAAAAAAAGAATTTTTACCGTCAATTAATATCTTAGGTGGTGCATTATTCAATGCCGGTGATATCGGAAGTTTATTCACTACTAAAAATATGCTTTTAGGTGTTGGCGGTGGTTTGATGACACCGTTATTTCAAGGTGGATCATTGGTTGCAAACTTGAGATTGAAAAAAGCAACTTATGAAAGAATTTTGCAAGATTACTACAAAACAAACTTGACAGCTATTCAAGAGGTTAATGATGCACTTGTTGCCTCAAGATTAGACAAAGACAAAATGACCCAAACAACAAAACAATATAATTTGGAAAAATCTGATTACAAGTACAATGAGAAAAAATTCAATCAAGGAACAATCTCAAAACTTGATTTAATCCAGTATCAAGAAAACTTGTTAACAATAGAAAAACTTGTAGCTCAACAAAAAGTTGAATGTATGACAGATGCAATTAGTTTATACAAAGCTACAGGTAGCAAACCGTATGACTACGTAAACTAGTATTTAATAAATCACATATAATCATCACCTCTTTACTTTAAATTTTTAAAGTAATGTGCCGGCAAGTCTCACTAATTGCCGGCTTTTTATTATGTAAATTCTTTAAAATTTATTTTTCAATCAGTGAAAAGTCTTTTGGTAACTCTTTTTCTACTTTTTTAAATAACTCTGAAATTGGTATCCCTAACAAGTGTGCAATTGTCTGTGTTGGAAAAACTTTCTCTCTCTTGGGAGAGAGAAAGCGTTCGATTGAAACGAGTTACGCATGCGAGAGAGGGTTAAGTCATGAATTGATAAATTTTGAACCCTCTCCCGAATTTCTAAGTTCGTCACAACTCACTAAGAAATTCAACCCTCAGCACAAAGTACAGACAGGGTCACACGCATCGCCTCAGCTCTGCGGTTCCCTTTGTCTCACAGAGAGAGAGGGTAATAGAACAAGTGTTGGTGCTATGAAAGAAGGTAGTTTTTCTGATAAGGTCTTTTCACGTTTCACTTCTCACTTTTCACTAAGAAAAGCCGGTGCGGCTAGTAATTTTCATGGTTGTTTTGGAAAAATCTTGAATGACAATTGGCAAATGACGTATTAAAATTAGCAGATTATATCTCGTCACGACATAAAAGCATGGGGTTGAAATTTATAAAAAAAGAGTTATAATAAAGATAAGGGCGTGCGGATTGCAGTTCCGCACTTTAAAAGCCCACTATTTGTTGAATTTAAGCGCTATGATTATCAAAAAGATAAGCCATAGTGCTTTTTCAGTAATGCTGACTATCAACTTTATCACCTCCTTCTGCGTTTGTACCGATTTTTAGTCTGTCCGCCAGAAGTGGAGAAATTTAGGGCTTACCCTTTTATTATTATATAATTTCAAATTAATTATGTCAATATTATTAAATTATTGCTACTTAATTTTCCATTTTTCTTGAAGTCGGTTTAATCTGCCTGTGCTTTGAAGACTTTCGACTATATAATTAACTTTATTGGTAAAATTTATTGAGGCATCGTCTTTTCTGAAAACTACTGCATAAGGTTCTTTTGAGTATCTTTTTGGTAAAAGTTTTACGGATTTGTCGTTGGTTGAAAAGCCCAAAAGAACTGTGTCATCTGCTACTATACCATCTGCTTTGCCAGCTTTTAAAGCATTGTAAGCATCGTGGTATGTTTTGTAACCGATTACAGTTACTTCTGGTACATTTGAGCGCAAATTCTTTTCGCTTGTTGAACCAAATACAATAATAAGTTTTTTGCCCGTAAAATCTCGCAAAGAAGTAGCTTTACTTGAGCTTCTTACCAAAATCGCTTGTCCTGCCATATAATAAGGAGAAGAAAAGTTTAAAAACTGTTGTCTTTGTGGGGTTATAGACATTGTTGCAATCAAACAGTCGACTTCACCGGAATTAAGTTTCATAATTCTGTTAGATGCGGTTACCGGAACAAATTCAACTTTTTTTTCATCGCCTAAAATCCCTTTTGCGATTAATCTTGCCAAATCTGCATCATATCCGATAGTAAAACCGTCTTTATCCTTAAAACCGAATGGCGGAGCATCGTTTCTAATTCCGACAATCAATCTGTCACGTTGAGTAATTGTTGTCAAATCGTCATTTATAGCGGATTTTTTTCCACAACCGCAACAAACCAAACACAAAAATAATAATGCTAAAACTATCTTCTTCATAATTATTTACTTTACTATAAAATTTTATGTGGTGCAATGTTTAAAAATAGCAAAAAATTTTTTCAGGAGTTTTTAATAAGCAAGCACAATTTTTAAGGAGAATAAAATATGAAGGTAAATAATGTTCAAAATAACAACACAAATTTTGGTATGGCATTAAAAATTAATCCAAAACTAAAACCACAATTGTTAAAGGCAAATTCTTCAACAATTGAACGATTACAAAAAATTGGAAAAGAAGTTGAAAACGTAAAACTATATGATGTTTGTTATGAAAATGATATTTATACTCCGGCAGTTAGGTATGTTGATAAAAATGATGGCAAAAATTATTTTGCAGAAATGAAAAGACAAGAAGGACTTTTAGGAAAACCATATACAATTACATGTGGTGACGATACTTATCAAGGGTATAATCCGAAACATCCACCAATATTTGAAACTTTGTACAAAGATAAAGCTGATGAAAAATATAAACAATATGCAAGTTTGCCAAGTGTTCATGAACAAGCTGCAGAATTGAGCAAAATATTAGAAAAACGAGATTTAATGTTTCAAAGAGAGTATGAAGCTGAAAAACAAGCAAAATTAGTTAAAGAAAACCAAATTAAAGAACAAAATACCAAACAAGAAATGGCGGTAGATAATTTATTATCTCAATATCAACATGAATTTGAGCAACCCCCCCAAAAAACTGGTTTTTGGGAAGGCATAGCAAATAAATTTACTTCGCTTCTTTCAAGATAACTATTGTTTCTTCAATCTCGGTTTTTAAATAATCCAATTGTTGATTGATGGTATTTTCGTTATACAAGTAGCCGGCTCCTGTATATGCAAGGTAAGGCTTATATTGTTCGGCTTCTTGCCTTAATGTTGCAACGGCTTTTGAGTGGTTGCTTAATTCTTGTAGTTTTTTGAAAGAAATAAAATTAATTTCCGGTTTTCCTTCGTATTCATTTTGCATATATTCTACGGTTTGAGTGAAGAAAAATACTTTTGCGTTGAATTTTTGCACATCAAGTTTTTTTTCAATGCACAACAAAAGATTTTCCAATTGTGGAATAACGTCGGCGTTTAATTCGTTTACGTACGGAGATCTTTTATCCTCTTTCAAAATAATATTGACAAAAGCAGGATTATCTCGAGGAACAGGTTTGATTTCTTGGGAAGAATTGAAGTTTTTTGATTCTTCATACATTGGTTTTGTTTTTTGAGGTTCAGAAGTTTTGAAGTTTTTAGAAACGTCAGGTAAAGTTCCGACATAACCTTTTCCATCCGGCTGAACTTCGACTTTTGAGGTGTCGACTTTAGGAGTGTCTTTTTTCTTCCATCCCCAAGCAAAACAACTGGAACTTGTTAGTGTTATAGCGATTAATAAAACAAAAAACTTCTTCATACCATGATTATAATGATTATTAAACAAAAATCATCGTTTATTTAATTGAGTAGGTGAAAAGTGAGAAGTGAAACGTGAAAAGACCGTATCGTTAAGAAGAAGTGAATGGTGAGTGGTGAATAGTGAGTAGACCTTATCAAAAATGTGGGAGAGGGTTCTTCTTTACCAACACTCAAACCAACATTGATAGACCCTGAATTAAATTCAGGGTGACTATAATTTAAGTCCTCCCTAACGAGGGAGGATTTAGGTGGGTGCTAATCTATTAACGAAAATGGTGATATGAAAAGAAACCGTTTTAGTAATAAGGTCTTTTCACTAAAATCAAAAAATAGGTCGATGTTCCTATCTTAACAACATTACGGTTTTTTATGGAAAAGTCCTGTGAACTTATTCCAACCGGTTTTGAAAAATCCACCTACTGATTTGGATTTATTCACAACGAAATTTTTGGCATTTTTGAAATTGATTTTTCCAAACTGCTTTTTAATGAAAGGAACAAGTTTTGCTCGGAATTTGTATCCGCCAATAGCTAAACCACCTACTGCAATTGCTGCAAAGGCAAGCTTTTTCCACGTTGGAAGTTTTGGTGATTTGTCTTTATCTGTTTGTGGTTTAAATTCATCAATATTGGGTTGTTGAAGATTTGTCATTGTTGGTGGTTGACCGTTAAATGGATTTGGATGAGCTGGATTGCCGACATATCTGAGAGGCTGCCCCATTATGTATGATGCGGCATCAAAATCAATAACGCCGTTTTGCGCTAACATATCCAAATTTCCTGCCCAATTACAAGACATAATATAACCCTTTTCGTTTTCTACCTTATCTATTAAAAGGTATTTTTTCGAGAAAAATTGCTTTTTGGGTGTTTATTTGTTAAATTTTGTAATATGAAAGATTTTTTTATTAAGAATAAATTCCTTGTAATTTTATGGATATTATGTGTAGTTGGACTTTTAACTTTTGTTGGTCATTATTCAGGGTTATTGATAGATTTTGGTAGAGAAGTTTATTATCCTGAACAAATTTTGAACGGAAAAGTTTTATATAAAGACTTATTCAATATTTATGGACCTTTAGCATATCAATTTAATGCGATTTTGTATAAACTATTTGGCGCAAAACTTTCGACTTTGTATGGAGTTGGTTGTTGTTGTTCAATCGCAATTGTTAGCGGAATTTATCTGGTTGCGCAAAAGTTTTTATCTAAATTTTTAAGTTTTTGCGTTGGATTTTTTACAATTGCGGTCGGAATTACTGCAACTTGTATTTTTAATTTTCATTTTCCATATTCGTGGGCGGTTGTTTATGGCTTAATTTCGTTTTTGTTTTCGTTATATTTTTTGTTGAAATATTGCGATGATAAAAATACTAAAAACCTTTGCATAAGCTCAATTTTGGCAGGTATTGCAATAACTTGTAAATATGATTTTTTGTTATATGCGTTAGTTGTTTTGGCAATCTCAATAAAAGAAAAAAACTGGAAAGCTTTGATTGGATTTGCGATTGCGCCTGTTTTAAGTTTTGGTGCTTTGTTTATACAAGGATTGAGGATGGAAAGCCTTGTAAATTCTTTATTAACAACATCTGTTATGGCGAAAACCAAGACTTTGACTTATTTTTATCAAAACAGTGGAATTTATTACAATCCAAAAGCTATTTTGACTGATTTAGTATTTTTCGTAAAATTTGCAATCCCTTTTGGCGCAATACTTTTCGGCTCATATTTGTTTAATAAAAAGAAAATATTATCTGTATTTTTGTCAATAATCGGTTGGATTTTATTTGTAATGATGTTTGATTCAAGAGCAGTTTTCGGATTTTTGCCGATATTGTTATTTGGATTGTTGATTTTTGAATTAATCAGGTTGAAAAAAAATATCGATATCAAATTGCTAATACTTGTCCTTTCTGCAATTGCGGTTTGTGTAAAAGTCTTTTGGGTAATGATTTTGGGCGGATATGCGAATTATTATGTTTCAGTTGCGCTGATTGCGTTGTTTGCGCTGGTTTTCATTCATATTCCGAAAACATTAGAAAAGGCAGTTGGAATTTATTTATTAGTCGTAAGTTTGTTTATAATTATCAATAATTTCAGGCTTTTGCAGACTGAAACATATAAAATTTCTACTCCACACGGAACTATTTATACAAACAGATACTATGGTGATAGTTCAAGTAAGTTGATTGATTTTGTCAACAAAAATACTGAAAAAACTGATAAAATAGTTATTTTTCCCGAAGGTATGACGATAAATTTCTTGACAGAAAGAAATTCTGATGATTATTACAATTCATTATTGCCATTGTATGTTGAAACTTTTGGGGAAGATAAATTAATTGAACATTATAAAAAGAACAGCCCGAAATACATAATTTTGAATAACCTTGATATGCGTGATTATTACTATAATTATATTTGTCAGGATTATGCGTTGGAATTTTGCGGATTTATAAAAGAGAATTACGAATTGGAAACTGTTTTAGGAAATAATTTTAGATATCTGGTGTTCAAAAGAAAATAATTTTTATGCTAAAATAAAGAAAAAACGGAGAAAATATGGAAAAGTATTATTTAACAACAGCAATTGATTATGTAAACGGTGCGCCACACATCGGACACGCTTACGAAAAAATATTATCAGATATTATTACAAGACATTATACACAACGTTGTGATGACGTTTATATGCTTACAGGAACTGATGAACACGGTATTAAAATCCAAAAAACCGCTGCATCTAAAGGAATTACGCCAAAAGAACTTTGTGATGAAAATTCTCAAAAATTTAAAGATGCTTGGAAAGCTTTGGATATAAATTATTCTCAATTCATCAGAACTACTGATGAAGAACACGAAAAAGTTGTTCAACATATTTTTGAAAAACTTTTGGAAAAAGGTGATATTTACAAAAATTCTTATGAAGGTCTTTACTGTACAGGGTGTGAATGTTTCTTAAACCCGAAAGACTTGACAGAAGACGGACTTTGTCCTGATCACATGAAAAAACCGGAAGTTGTAAAAGAAGAAAATTATTTCTTTAAATTAACAAAATACAAAGATGCAATTATTAAACATATCAAAGACCATCCTGATTTTATTTTGCCGGAATTTAGAGCAAATGAAGTTTTAAATCAGTTGGAAGACATACAAGACATTTCAGTATCTCGTGCAAAATCAAATGTACAATGGGGTATTGATGTTTTGTCAGATCCTGAACAATCTATTTATGTATGGATTGATGCGCTTTCAAACTATATTACTGCATTAGGTTATGATACAGAAAACGCATCAGAAAAATTCAAAAAATATTGGCCATGCGATGTTCACGTTATCGGAAAAGATATTTTGAAATTCCATAGTATTTATTGGCCGGCATTTTTAATGGCACTTGATTTGCCGTTACCAAAACATATTTTTGCTCACGGTTGGATTACAATTGACGAATCTAAGATGTCAAAATCTTTAGGTAACGTAATTTCTCCAACATCTGTTTTGGAAACATTTAATCTTGAATATCCTGATGCGTTCAGATATTATATGGCATCATCAGCACCTTGCGGTCGTGACGGAAACTATTCTGACAACGATTTTAAAGAAAAGGTTAACGCACACCTTGCAAATAGTATGGGTAATCTTTTGAACAGAACTCTATCAATGTTAGTAAAATATTTTGATGGAGAGGTTAAACCGGAATTTAAGGCTGAAAATCCGTTAGCTAAAAAGGCTTTAGGAACAATTCAAATCGTAAAAAATCATTTTGATAACTTTGAGATTTCAGAAGCTGTTCTTGCAATAAATTCATTAGTTGATATGACTAACAAATATGTTCAAGACAATGCACCTTGGACACTTGCAAAAGAAGAAAAAATGACAGAATGCGGACAAGTTTTGGTTAACGTACTTGATATTATGTGTATAATTTCAGCGTTAATTTATCCATATTGTCCGAATATCGCTGCTAATATGGCAAAACAATTGTCATTTGATTTGAAAACTAAATTGGATGATTTGACTGCAGACAATATCAAATGCGGAAAACTTATCGAAAAAGAAGATATCAAACCGGTATTTTTAAGAGTTGATTCTGAATTGGCAGATAAATCAGCGAAAAAACAATAGTTTTAAGTGAGAAGTGAGTGGTGAATAGTGAGTAGACCGTATCGTTAATGTTATTACCCTCTCTCTTTGTGAGACAAAGGGAACCGCAGAGCTGTGCGATGCGTGTGACCCTGTCTGCCTTGCGCTGAGGGAGCAGTTGTTCGTGAGCATGAGCGAACGTTACAAATGCGGGAGAGGGTTTAAAAGTTATTGATTTGGATAGACGACTGATTTTTATGGAAAAATATTTTTCCTTTACGGGTTAGCACCCATCCCAACCTTCCCTCTCAAGGGAAGGAGCAATTTCCCTCCCTAATGAGGGAGGGGTAGGTGGGTGCTGATTTTTAACTATTTTTTACTAAGAATAAAAATTTAACTTATCTCAATTATTAAGAAATGTAAAAACAAATTTAAAATAGGCTCAAACCCAGTTATAATGCCCTGTATGGTATGGTATGGTATGGTATGGTATGGTATGGTATGGTATGGCGGGGGGGGGGCAATTTTTGTAAACATAAATACTTCTTATATACGTAAGTTATAAACACGTAAGATATGAAAGGAGAATTTATGTCATTTAGTATTAGCGGATTTCCGACACCACAGGATAACAACACAACATACAGACAAGCCAGGCAACAAAAATTACAGGGCTTTTTTACAGGTGGAAAACCTATTAAAACTCCTGAAACTAGGAGCATTCACGATAATAATAATGGGTTAACAAGAGTTGCCGGTGGTGTTACCAAGCATAATAACGAATTCGGAATTTTTAAGGATGCACAAGGTAACTCCATAGCTCGTATTGACTATAATAACAATGATGCTCCAAATATTTTTGATGAGGAAGAAGTCAGATCTAAAGACGGAAAATTAAAATCAAGAACAAGCAGAAGTTATACAGATGACGGAACGTCACTATATCAAAAATATGAGTACGACGAAAACGAAAATCTGAAAAATGTTACAGAAACAACTTGTGATGCTTCGGGTCATGTCATTGAAACGACAAACAAACCTTTAAAAGATGTTCCAGAACTGGAAGGACACGTAAGTATCGGTGTAGGCGGTGAAGCCGGCGACAAAGAATTACAAGCAAAAATGGCTGAACATGGATTTACTTCAGTCGGACAAAATTAAAACTAAAATGGCGACGGGTCGAAGACCCGCCGCCATTTTTCACATAGGGGTACCTACCCCGACGACGAAAACATTAATAAAAAAAGACCGAATTTGGATTTTTCGGTCTTTTTTATTTTATAATTTCTTTCAACTAAGCTTCAACGTATTCTCTCAAACGTTTACTTCTGTTTGGATGACGAAGTTTTCTCAAAGCTTTTGCTTCAATTTGTCTGATACGTTCTCTTGTTACTCCGAACAATTGACCAACTTCTTCCAAAGTTCTTTGACGACCGTCATCCATACCGAAACGCAATCTCAATACATCACGTTCTCTTGGTGACAATGTACACAAAACTTCTGCCAAATCTTCTCTCAAAAGTTCTGATGCAACTGTTTTGATTGGAGCGTCAGCTTCTTTATCTTCAATAAAGTCACCCAATCTTGAATCTTCTTCTTTTCCGATTGGTGTTTCAAGCGATAAAGGTTCTTGAGCAATCTTAATGATTTCACGAAGTTTTGGAATAGAAACATTCATTTCAATTGCCAACTCATCTTCAGTCGGTTTTCTTGAAAGTTCTTGGGCCAAACGTCTTGTAACTTTTTTCAATTTGTTAATAGTTTCAACCATGTGAACAGGGATACGAATTGTTCTAGCCTGATCAGCGATAGCTCTTGTGATAGCTTGTCTAATCCACCATGTTGCATAAGTTGAGAATTTGAAACCTCTTTCGTGGTCAAATTTTTCTGCTGCACGGATTAAACCTAAGTTACCTTCTTGAATAAGGTCTAAGAATAACATTCCACGACCTACATATTTTTTAGCGATAGAAACAACTAAACGCAAGTTGGCTTGAACAAGTTTTCTTTTTGCGATAGCTCCAGGAGTTCCGCCTTCAAGAATTTTTCTTGCAAGTTCAATTTCTTCGTTAGCTGATAATAATTTAATTCTTCCGATTTCTCTCAAATAAAGTCTAACAGGGTCGTCAACTGCAACACCTTTTGGAACTTCCATTTCCTGAGCTTCTTCATGACTGTGCATCATGTAAATATCTTCAAGACCAGCTTTGTTTTCCATTTTTTCAGTAACGATATCCTCGATATTGTCGGTACTGATGTCCATATTCATATAATTAACGCCGTCATGTTCGGCTGATAGGGCATTTTCATCATCAATTTCATGTAAATCCATGTTATCTTCATCCATGATACTTACGATAGAGGAGCTTTGTCTTTTTTTACTCATTCATTTTCTCCAATTTTAGTCTATTATTTATCTTATCTCTAAGCTGCATTTGAATTTTTAGGGCTTCTGTTTCATTATCATTTGCGCTTTTATATAAATTTCTGATTTTTTCTTTTTCTTTTTCATTTTGACAGTCATTGATTTTATTAATATTTTCTCTGATTGCTGTCAAGAAATCTGTTTCATCCAGATTTTGAAATGATTCTGAGATACTTATCAGGTCTGTGATAAGCTTTTGTACTTCCGGTTCGTTGACGTAAGTTGTGTATAGCTTATCAATCAATTCTTTCACATTATTTACGGTACATGTTAATTTGTCAATCGTAGATTTTACATTTATTAACGTTTCATCCGTAAATGGGGTATCGCCTATTATTCGGCTTATTTCATCTAACGTGAAATGGTTGTCGGTTACAAGAAAAACGCTCAATAAATTTTTTTGCGCTTTTTGCGAAATTGGTATATTTTTCTTAACAATCTTGGTAACGTCACTGTTTTTAATGGTTTCCGTTCTTGATACGGTCTTTAACTCGCTCAACAAAGCCTTTTCATCCACACTAAGTGCGTCAGATACCATTTTTACGTACTCTGCCTGAATAATTTTATTCTGAATTTCCATCAAAAGTGGAATAATTTCTTTTACAACTTTTGTTTTTTCAATCGGAGTTTTTGGTTTTTCTTTCAAAATATTGTTCAATTGAAAATCAATCAAAAGCGGAGCGTGCTGCATGTATTCTTTGTAGCTTTCTGCGCCTACAGAACGAATAAATTCATCCGGATCTTTGCCTTCCGGTGGTGCGATAACTCTGATTTCGCAAGAATATTTGTCATTAGATGTTGAAATGTAGCTTTCGTCAAACTGTTTAATGTTTCCTAAGCCCGAAAACGCCTCTTTGATTAATGCTGCGTTTCTGTTCGTTGCTTTTTGACCTGCTGAATCCGTATCAAATGACAAATAAATTTTTCTTGACGGAGTATAACGTGACAAAAGTTTGATGTGGTCCGGAGTTAAGGCAGTTCCGCAAGAAGCTACGGCATTTTCTATTCCGTGAGCTTGTGCTGAAATTACGTCAAAATAACCTTCCATTAAAACTACGCTATCTTCGTTTTTAATAGCTTCTTTTGCCGTGTAAAGTCCGTATAATATTTTACTTTTGTTGTAAACCAATGAATCTGATGAGTTCAAATACTTTGGCATTTGGTCTTTTTCAACTGCTCTTGCGCCGAATGCTACATATTCGCCAAACTCGTTTCTGATAGGAATAATTGCACGGTTGCGAAACCTGTCGATGTATTCACCTTCTCTTGTTTTGAGAATTAAGCCGGCTTTTTCCATAACTTCTTCTGAAAAATCGTGTCTGAATTTTTTATAAAACATTGCGTAAGCTTTTGGCGCAATGCCGAGAGTGTATTTTTCAATAATTTCTTTGGTAATTCCACGATTTTTCAAATAATTAAGAACATGTAGTGTTTCCGGTTCTTTATCCATCAAAAGTCGCAAATTATAGAACTCTGCAGCTTTTGCGCAAGCTCTAATCATTTCATCCTTAATTTCTTTTGATTCGGATTTTGATTTATGGAAAGTTTTTGGTAATTCAAGACCGAATTTTTCGGCATATTCACGAACAACCTCGATAAACTCTTTGTTTTGAGTTTTCATAATAAATGTAATCGCATCACCACCGGCTCCGCAACCAAAACATTTGTAAATTCCTAAAGCCGGATTTACTGAAAATGACGGGGTTTTTTCTTTGTGGAAAGGGCATAAACCCCAATAGTGACTACCATTTTTCTTTAAAATAACTTGTTGTGATACTACATCTACTATGTCAAGGCGGTCTTTTATCTGTGTAACTAGTTCTTCAAATGAGTTTGCCATAATAATATTTTAGCATTAATAAATTTTTTATCAATTAAAGTATTTTGTTTTTTATTTGTGTATAATTTTGTTATGAAAATACTTTTTTCTTTTATATTAATATCATTGTGTTTGCTGATTTGGTCAGTGTTTATTGAGCCGAATATCTTAACCGTAAAGCATTTGACTATTCAGGATGAACAATTAAAGGGATTGAAAATTGTTTTTGCATCAGATTTTCATATAAAACCGCATGAAACATATAGATTAAATAAAATTGTAAGAACTATAAATGCGCAAAATCCTGATATTGTCTTGCTTGGCGGAGATTATGTGAATGGTCACAAAAAGGGAAATTCGCTTCCGATTGAAAAAATTGCAAAACAGTTTTCTTATATAATTTCAAAATACGGAACTTACGCAGTTATTGGAAACCACGACGGTTGGCAAGGAAAAGAAGAAATAATTGAAGCATTGGAAAATAACGGCATAAATGTGTTATTTAATAATAATACCTGTTTTGAAAAGTTTTGTATAGCAGGTGTTGATGATTTGCAAACCGGAAATCCTGATATTGAAAAAGCTTTATTGAATATTAATAAACCTGTGATTTTATTAACTCATACTCCTGATATTATGCCGAATGTACCTTATGATGTGAATTTAACTCTTGCAGGACATTTGCATGGAGGGCAAGTTAGGTTGAATAAGGCTCTTGTTGTACCTTCTGCATATGGAGATAAATATGCAAACGGCTTTTTGAATGATAAAGGTAAAAAGATATATACGACAAAGGGTTTGGGGACAAGTATTTTACCTATAAGGTTTAATTGTCCGCCGGAAATTGTGGTGATTGAGTTTTCCTTTCTTTAAACGCGGATTTATGTTTCCCATATAGGAAAATCAGCACCCACCTAAATCCTCCCTCAATAAAGGGAGGACTATAAGTTATATATTAATATTATTTCCATTTTTGTATTGATTTATTTTATTTTTTTAATATAATTTCCATATAAATAAAGAAAGGGGAAAATATGTTAAATGCAAATTTGAAACAGGAAATTCTCAAAAGTATTGATATTACAAGACAATCAGCTAAAAATAATCTTGATATTACGCTTGAAAGCTATATGGAAATTATTGGGAGGCTGGATTTATTAACTTATTTATTAATTAACCATGACAAAAAATAGTCTAAATAAATAATGAAAATTTCCTTTTTTTCGAAAATTATGGTATTATAAAATCAAAAAACTTTTAATGCTCAAAATTGCAAGTTTGGAAACTTTTTTATTAAAATTACATCTTAATAGATAAGTTGTGCAACAAAAAGGTTAAGAGTATTTGGAGGAAATAGTTAAAGAATGAGAAACATCATGAAAAAAAGCATTATATTTTTAGGAGCATTTTTGCTTCTTTCAGGTTGGGTAATCAGGGACAATGTCTTTGCATACAGTCCGGTGGATTTGTACGACAATGTTTGGCGATTGATTAACAGCAAGTTTGTTGACCAGTCTAATAACCAACAAAATTGGGCTAAATGGCGACATAAATATGATAATCAAATTCGCACAAACGAAGATGCTTATGTAGCTATTAATACAATGGTTGCAAGTTTGAACGACCCTTATACAAAGTTTTTAGATCCTAAAGAATTTGCAGATGAAACAAGTTCAATCAAAGGTTCTTTAAAAGGTATCGGTATTCAAATCGGTGTAAAAGACGGCAAATTGATGGTTATTGCACCTATTGAAGATACTCCTGCAGAAAGAGCCGGACTTCAAGCTGATGATGAAATCCTTGAAATTGATGGTGTAAGCACTAAAGGTATTACAGTTGACAAAGCTGCCGACAAAATTAGAGGTAAAGAAGGAACTCAAGTAACTTTGCTTGTAAAACGTAAAGATGCAGTTCCAAAAACATACACGATTACTCGTGCCGAAATCGAAATTAAATCAATTTCGCAAAAATTACCAACAGATATGACAATTCCTAACGATTTTTGCTATATTAGATTAAGTTCATTTATCAGCAGAAATGCAGCGACTGAATTTGGTAATATTTTGAATACAAACAGAAATAAAAAAGGTTTTATTATTGACCTTAGATCAAATCCGGGCGGACTTTTGACTAACGCAATTTATATTTCTGATATGTTCTTGGATGGTGGAACAATCGTAAGTACTGTTGACAGAGATGGTTATAAGGAAACTCAAAGAGCATCTGCAGGTGTTTATACGAAAAAACCGGTTGTTGTATTGATTAACAAAGGTTCTGCATCAGCTTCAGAAATCTTTTCAGGAGCTATGAAAGATAACCACAGAGCAGTAATTATCGGTGAACAATCTTTCGGAAAAGGTTTAGTTCAAGAGATTAACAAACTTCCTTATGAATCAGGGATTAACATCACAATCCAAAAATACTTAACTCCGAATGGAACTGATATTAACAAAAAAGGAATTACCCCTGATATCGTGGTTAAGTTGACAGAAGAAGATGTTAAAAACAAAAACGACTTGCAGTTGAAAAAAGCAGTAGAAGTTTTGTCAAAAATGACCTCAGGACAATCAATTGCAATTTACTAAAAAAGAATTTGATACAAATGAAAACAGGAGCTATTTCGCTCCTGTTTTTTTTATTCTAATAATTGGGGATATTCAATGCAAGAAAAAGGAGTAATTGAAAAATATTTTATTTTAATTTATATTGATTTTTGGATAAATTATAGTAGGTAAAATGTCAGACAATATCAAAGAAATAATAATTTATATATGCTCTTTTTTGTTTATTTGTTTTTCAAAAACAATTTTTTGGGCATTATATATTGTTTTTAATCAAAATTTGGGAAGAAGTATAATGTTCGGCTTAATTTGGTTGGGATTTTTGTCAATTTTGATAAAATTAATAGCTCCTATTATTTTAAGTTTTTGTGTGATAAAGAAATCCCAAAACCATTTTCTTTTGAACATTTATAACAATATAAAAATTCCATCAATTATATTGCTTTATTTGTTTTTATTTGATTTTGTTATTAGAAATTTTATCGTAAAACAAGGTTTTTATTATGATGCGTATTATTCAATGTTTGGCTTGTCAAATGTATTTGCGATAATTTATATAATTGCAATTATTAATACTATTTGTGAGCGAAAACGAACTTAATTACTTTCCTCGTAATTCTTTATAAGCAATTTTTCTTATACTGTACAAATAGCCGAAAAATAGAACGGTTGAGGCACTTATCCATGCAATCGGACCGGAATAAAACATTCCGATATAACCGAATTTCATTGCTAAATATACTGCTGCAAAGGCTCTCATTACAAGTTCTGCAACACAAGCAAGGGTTGGAAAAATAGTTTCTCCCATTCCTTGTAATGCGTTTCTGTAAATGAAAATTTGACCTAAGAAAAAGTAAAAAATTGTACTTATCAAAAGGTAACTGTGTGCGATATTTATAATGTCTTTTGTCGCAGTTCCGATAAATGCTCCGATAATATCAGTTCCCCACAAACGCATTACAAATGCCATACAGATACTCAAAATTATGTTTATTGTAGATGTTTTTATTACGCCTAACCTAATTCTTTTGAACTTTTTCGCTCCATAATTTTGCGCAACATAAGCTGCTAATGCAACACCAAACGACATCATTGGTAGAGTTGCGATTTGTTCAATTCTTAATGCTGCAGTTAATGCTGCGATTACGTTAGCTCCAAATGAGTTGCAAACACTTTGGATAATCAAAATTCCTACACCGATTATGGAAAATTGGATTGCCATTGGAACTCCAACTCGCAAATGTTCCCAACTGGATTGATAAAATTCGTCTAGGCTGAATTGAAAATCTTTTTTGTATAAATGCAAAATCGGTAATTTGTATTTAATAAAAATTAAACAAAGTAAAAAAGAAATTCCTTGAGATAAAATTACGGCAATGGCTGATCCCGGAACTCCCATGTGAAAAATTTGAATAAATACAAGCGCAAGAACTATATTTATTAACGATGCGATAATTAAAAAATATAATGGAGTTTTACTGTCACCTAAAGCTCTGATTATACCCGCCAAAAGGTTGTATAAAGTTGTTGCGATTAAACCGATTATGATGATTTGAACATACCAATATGCGTTATGATAAATATTTTGAGGAACATTCATCCAACCCAAAATCGGGTTCATTAAAAAACAACAAACAATTGAAAAGCCAATGGTTACAATAACACTCAAAATTGTTTGTTGTTTTTTAATGAACCCGATTTTGGGTTG
>CALEJY010000098.1 GCA_937898445.1 uncultured Candidatus Melainabacteria bacterium
ACCCTTATTTTGTGGCGGTAATCTCTTTCTACAACTTTTTCCAACTTCACTATGTCTTTGTCATAAACAACTTTATCAATCAATTTTGCCTTATCCGCAGCTCTTTTGGCATAAAGTAATGCAGCCAAAACAATTCCGGCACCGACTGCAACAATCAAGTTATAAAAAACTGTCAACAAAAACACCAACCCCAAAACATACAAATCGTCTTTTGGAGCAAGTTTTATAACTTTCAAAAATTTGGTATCTATAATATCATAACCGATTTTAATCAAAATTGCCGCCAAAACCGCCAAAGGAATTTCAGCAACAAATCCCGAAAACTGATAAATTAACAGCACCAAAATAATTGAAGTCACAACCGCAGCTAATTTTGTAGTTGCTCCTGTTTTCAAAGCCGCAACAGTCCTCATTGTGGCAGCAGAACCTGCAAGATTTCCAGTTAATGCACAACAGATATTCCCTATACCTTGAGCTGCAAGCAATCTATTTGGTGACAACTGCACCTTTGTAACAGATGTACAAACCAAACCTGTTAGCAAACTTTCTGATGAGAAAATTACGGCTAAAATTATCGAATAATGAAAATATGTTATAAAATCATGTAAATTTGTATGCGGAAGATGAACTGATGGCAATGCAACAGAAATTTGCGATATTTTTTCAACATTCAACCCCATTTTTATAGAAATAAACGTACATAAAATAAGCGCCAAAATCTGTGATGGCACATATTTATTCCATTTTTTAGGAAAACCAAATACAATCAAAAGAGCTAATGCGCCAATCAACAAAGCCTGAATATTGAGAGAGCCGAACGATTTAACAACATTTTCCAAACTTTCAATCGTATTTGAGCAAGAAGGTAAACCCAACAAAGGATTCAACTGCATAATTATAATAATTACGCCAACACCGTTCATAAATCCTGAAATTACAGGATATGGCACATATTTTACAATATCAGGCAATTTTGTTAATGATAGCAAAATTTGCAAAATTCCTGCGATAAATATTATAAAAATTACGGCATCAAGATTTTGATTAAGAGCGTGCATAACAGATGCTACAACAATCGCAACAGGACCTGTAACTCCTGATATCATAGGAATTTTAGTTCCAAATATACCGGCAACAAAACATAAAATTATTGCCCCCCAAATACCGGCACTTGCACCAAATCCGGTTGCAACACCAAAAGCCAAAGCCTGTGGAAGCGTAATAACCGCAGCATTTAAGCCACCTAAAACGTCACCTGAAAATATTTGTAATTTTTCTTTTAAATTCATAGGGGTATTATAAATAAACTTTATGTTATAATCAAGTAAAAGAAGGGGAAAATTATGGAAAACTTAAACAAACACATTGAACACACACTTTTGAAACAAGATGCGAAATTAGAAGATTTTATAAAACTTTTCAATGAGGCTAAAGAACACAAATTCTTAGGAGTTTGCATCAATCCTGCCTATGTAAAATTAGCAAAAGAAAACTTGAAAGATAGCGATGTAAAAGTTGTTACCGTAATCGGATTTCCTCTAGGAGCTAACAGAAGTGATGTTAAAGCTTTTGAAGCATCCAAAGCAGTTGAAGACGGCGCAGACGAAATAGATATGGTTATTAATGTTACTGCAATCAAAAACAAAGATTATGATTTTGTTGTAAATGACATAAAAACTGTAAAAGCAGCTTGTAAAGACAAACCGCTAAAAGTTATTTTGGAAACTGATCTGTTAGAAAAAGACGAAATCAAAAAAGCTTGCGAACTTTGCGTTGAAGCAAAAGCCGATTTAGTAAAAACATCTACAGGCTTTGTAAAAAATGGAGTTGGCGCAAAAGCAGAAGATGTTAAATTAATGTATGAAACAGTTTCTCCATACGGATTAAAAGTTAAAGCATCTGGCGGAATTAGAGATAAAGAAGCTGCAATAAAGATGATTGAAGCAGGCGCAGAAAGATTAGGAACAAGTTCCGGCGTAAAAATTGTTAGCTAAAAAGACTTTGCATCTATGCTTCTTGGCATCTTTGCCTCTAAATATTTTTGACCATGCTATAATATTCATTAAGGAAATAACGTATGGGTGATGAAGACAAACAGTTTGATGCCACGCCGAGAAAACTCGAACAGGCAAGAAAAGAAGGACAGGTTGTTAAATCAAAAGATTTTTCAACCGCTATTTCTTTGCTCATTTTGTTCTCCGTAATATTCGGATTAGCACCGTTTATTTGGGATCAAATCGTACAACTTTACACTCTCCTGTACGAGCAAATCCCCAACGCACACATAGATCAGGTCGGAATGACGTATATTTTGACAATTACCATAAAATGTGCCGCATTAATTATCGGTCCTGTACTTTTTGTGGCGTGGTTTATTGCAATTATGGCGGATTTTATACAGGTTGGCCCACTTGTTGCAACCGCTCCTCTAATGCCCAAATTAGACAAACTTAACCCAACAAAGTATTTCAAAAATATTATGTCTATCAAAACTCTTTTTGAATTATTCAAAAACATCCTAAAAGTTGTTTTGTTAGGCTATATCGGCTGGAGCGTTTATATGCAACATATTGAAAATATTCTTATGCTTGCAGCAATCGACAACAATTTCGCCGTAATGATTGAGTTCGGCAAACTAATCACAGACTTTATTTTTAAAGCCTGTATCGCCTTTTTGGTAATATCTGCAGCCGATTACGGGGTTACAAAATGGAAGTTTTTAAAAGACCAAAAAATGTCTTTTAAAGAAATTAAAGATGAATACAAAAACACAGAAGGTGACCCAAACGTAAAAGCCGCATTACGTCAACGCCGTATGCAAATGCTACAACGAGGCATGATGGATGCCGTACCGGATGCGGATTTTGTTGTAACGAACCCAACCCACATAGCATGCGCCCTTAAATATAAAGCAGAAGAAATGGCATCTCCAATGCTTATTGCAAAAGGTACAGAGCTTATCGCTAAAAAGATTATTAATATCGCAAGAGAACACCAAATTCCTGTAATTGAAAACGCTCCTGTTGCCCGTGCGCTATACAAAATGGTTGATTTGAACCAACAAATTCCGCCGGAATTGTACAAAGCGATTGCAGAAATCCTACTTTTTGTTTACAAGTTGAAAAATACATCAAATAAAGGTACAATGAAATAAATTCTATGCTAGAATAATTTTATAATCATGGTTATGCAAAATAAAAATAAATTACAAGAATACATAGACATAGTTCAAAAAGTTGCCAAAGTCGAACACAGACGTATTCCTCAGCACATGGTAGATTATGAGGAATTAGTTTCTATCGGAATTTTGGCTGTTCAAGTTTTGATTAAAAATAAAACGCCTGAACAACTTGAAAAATATAATGCGGCATATATTGCAACTGCCGTAAGATGGGCTATTAGAAACGAATTAAGAATTAGATATAAATGGTATTCTTTAAAACATAAAGCTGACGATGAAATTGATAAGGAAGAAGAAGTTGACGGTATGGATATGCAAAAAGCTAAAGTTCGTGAAGCCGTTTACGAAACTATCTTGTCTATCGACGGTTTAGCAGCTGCCGCAAGTGACAACGATTCTCCGTTTGATTTCTTAAAAGATCCGCACGCACAACCTGATGAAAGTGCTGAAATCACAGAAATGGGTAGAATGATTAGAGCTGCAATTGCAAAACTTCCGCCAAAAGAAAGAACTGTTGTTGAATACAGATTTTACAGAAACATGCAGGTTAAAGATATTGCAAAACAAATCGGTTTATCTCCGTCACGTGTAACACGTATTGTTCAAGCATCTTTAAACACTGTTAAAGAATACTTAAATCAACACGAACAGTACGGATATTAGAGAATTAATCTACAACAGTAATTCTGCCGTCATCTTTTAATTCAACCGGTGCATTCATTTTCTTTATGTAATCACAGGTTAGTTTGTCTTTGTCAAAATCGAATTTTTCATCAATTTCACCTTTTTCGATTTTATTTTCAAGCAAATTATCGCCACCTGAAGCCATAAAGTCATCTGTTGCTACGGTGTAAACCTTATTAGGATTTGGATTGTTTATATCAATTGCGTTTTCTTTTCCTTCTTTATCAATAAATGATGCGGCTTTCAATTCACCTGATCTGCTAACTGTGTATTTCAAACCTGATGGCATTATGATACCAGGTTTATGTCCAGGATCGTTGAATGATTTTGCTCCTTTTTTCAACGCATCAACAATTTCTTTTTCAGTTAATTTTAATTTAACCATATTGTTTTTCAAAGGAACAACTTCAAATACCTGATGAGAATCTAAAGGTCCTTGTTCAAAGAAACCTCTAATGTTTCCGGCATTGATAATTGCCATATCTGTTCCAAATTCTTCTTTAACCGCATCCATAATCAAAAATGCGTTAGGGTTAGGGTCTAAAAGTCTTTCTTTGGTTGGACCGGTTGCAACTTTAACTTCACCCAATTGTTCTGGTTTACCTAAAATCTGTTCAAATACACCTTTCAACACTCTATTACGTTTGAAAATGTTTGATGGAGTGACATTGTTTTGAACTTTTACGATAATACCTTTATCATCATCCCAAGTGATTTTTAAATCACCAAAATATTCACCGTCTTTGCCGGCTTGAGTGATAACAACCGGTTCATTTGATTTAGAAGTCAATAAGTTTTTGCCTTCTTCTACACCTTTCAACAAGTCATGAGTGTGACCACCAACGATTACATCAATTCCTGATGTTTCTTTTGCCAATCTTTGATCTTTTGTTAAACCGCAGTGAGAAAGAACTATAACCTTGTTAATTCCTTGTTTTTTGTAATCGTCAACTGCTGCTTGAACATCTTTCAATGTTTTTTCGAAATCATCAACACCGATTTGTTTTCTTGAATCGTTGTCACGTATTCTTTCGTGCAAATCAGGAGGTGCTAAACCAATGATTGCATATTTATGACCATTTTTTTCTAATACAAATGATTTTTCAATAACTCCGTCTAGCGGGTTACCTTTAGGAATTTGCAAATTCATGCCTAAACTTTTGAATTTTGCACCTTTTTTGCTATCTGCAAGTTCAGGAGGATTTTCGTCATATTCGTGGTTGCCGTCAGATGTTGCTTCAACACCTAATGCGTTCATATAAGTGTTTGCAGCTCTTGCGACATTATGATCTGCCCCCGCAGAAATATCACCGGCAGCAAGAACTAATTTGTCAGCCGTAGAATTTTTTGTTTGATAATCATATAATTCTTTAGCAGAATAAATTCTTGACATATTGCCAATTCTGCCGTGATTATCGTTTATGTAAAAAATATCTGTTGTCACATATTTAGGAGATTTTTTCTCGGATGTTTTGTCTGTTAACCGGCTGAGATTGTAAAGTTTGAGGAGCCGTTTGAGTATTTTGATTTGATACATTTGTTGTAGCTCTAAATGTAATCTTTGGAAGATTTGTTAATGATATATTCATATTTTTTCACCTTTTACTAAATTAAACATCGTCAAAAAAATTTTTGCGCTATTTTTGCCTAATATTAACGAACATTAAGCAACTTGTCCGATATTGTTTCTTTCTAAAACTATCGGTTGGGGTTGAATTTGTGGGGATTGTTGAGCTTGAGTTTGAGAAGCTGCGGCATTTGCTTGTTTTTTCAAGTCTTTGTATGTTTTCAAACCTTCTACCCAGTTTTCAACAAAGTTTACATCATTTGCAACAACTGCTTGAGGCAAAGCGGCATGGTGAATTTTCGGAAGCAAGAAATCTTCTGAATACTCAACCGCTCTAGAAACATTGTCATCAGTATCATTGCAAATAAATATCATTTTGCCGTTTTTATCTGTTTTTGTTCCGGTAATTGTAATTTCATGACCATTTATAATAGTTCCGCTTGCATCAACTTGTGTATAGCCAATGATTACGTTTTCGCCCATGTTTAGGGCATCTGTAATTTGTTTTTTCATTGTTTTGAAATCTGTTTCATAGCCGACTAATCTAGCGTTTTCATCAACTGTTTGATATGTTACAGACATCTTATTTTTATCTTCAACTACAGATTCCGTAAATGTTTTTTCAAATTCAATCAAACCTTTATCGTTTTGATTGAATTTTCCTGCTCTTTTATCTGTTAAAGAATTATAAGCTTGTTGAGAACCAACTTGCATAAATGTAGATTGCATCAAAACATCAAGAGGAGAACGTTCATAATTATCTCTATCTACTGTTTGAATATGCGCTCTTATAATTGCGTTTTTGTCAGGCGCAAATGTCAAATTAGCTTTATCAAAATCTTTTGCTTCAAAAGGAATTTCAAAAGCGTTTAATAACCAAATTGCATCAAGAGTATTATCAGCCAAATTACTCATCTTGATTGACTTTTGAACAGCCATGTTTGGAGAACTCAAGCCTTCTGCAAATCTTGCAAATTCTGCCGGATGTTTATCCGCCAAATTGTATTCAATACTAGATGCTACGCAAGTTCCTGAATGTTCAACATTAATATCATCAGGATTTCCACCGGCTGCTGATGCTGCTTGAGCCTGATATTGAGCAGGAATATTTCCGAATTGTTGAGTAATAATATGTGGATCTGAAATTGTATCAATTGTGTTTTTCAAAATCGTTGCATTGTCTAAACCTTGCGCTCTTTTGTTTTTAGCTATTTTATAAAGGTTATCCAATGTTGTTGATTTATCGTTTGAATCTGCATTTAATAAAGTACCATTTTTCAACATTGTATTAAGTTGCTTACGGGTACTTTTATCAACCATTCCAACCAACTCGTTATATTTAGCTTTCTCATCATTAGAAACAAGCTCTGTTCTAAACTTTGCAGCAGTCAAAGCACTATTATAAGGAACTTGTGTCATTTGAGGATGATTAGATCTAAATGCAGGAGCAGATTTTGTCACAATCGGATTTGTAACATTTGCTACACGCACAGACTTAACTGTGTTATAATTATTATATTGAGGGTTATCAATATTTAATGAGTACACAATTCCACTCCACTACTACAATTATATAAAAAAGAAAAACAAAAATAAATTGCTATATTTGCAAAAATTATATTAACAAACGTTACAATCAGGGATATGAATTTGAAAATCAAACAACTTACAAAAGAACAACTAACAATCTCAATAGACAGATTAACGAGATTTAAAGAAACCGAAACCAAATACCTAAGAGTATTTAAGGATATTATTACAAATAATCTGATTGAGCCAAAAATCAAAAAACATGAACTTGATGAAATGGATTATGACAACCTAATAAATATAGCCGAAAACATTATTAATTCATCAGTTCCAAATGAACCAAATGATTTGCAAATAAACCAAAATTTATATGAATATGAAAATTCCGTTTTCAACCTCAACGAAAACAGTCAAAAACTTATTAAAAACAAAATTAATTACAATGCTATAATCAAAATTCTACCTGACGATATTCCTAACAACTTGAAGTGGCTAAAAAATTGCCACGCCGACAAAAATTCAGAGAACAATTTAGGATATCCGGTAAAAAAGATAATTTTGTGTGAAGGAATTACAGAAGAAATTCTTCTTCCTGTATTTTCAAAACTTTGCAATTTTGATTTTAACGAGCATGGAATACATGTTATCTCTGCCGGTGGAAAAAATCAGGTTGTAAAATATTTTTATAACTTTGCAGAATGTTTAAAAATTCCAATATTTGTTCTTTTAGATAACGATGCAAAAATCAATCTTGAAGAAATCAAACCAAGACTTCGCAATATAGATAAAATCCATCTTTTGAAAAGTGGAGAATTTGAGGACATGCTCCCAAATTCACTAATAGCCAGAACTTTAAATTACGCAACTCAAAATATATCGCTTGCGCCTATTGAGGGGTTGGAAGAAAGCACTTCAAAAGTAGAATTTTTGGAAGAATTTTTCAAACACAGAGGATTGCACGAATTTAAAAAAGCCGAATTTGCAACTCTCATAAAAGCTAATATCAAAAACAAAAACGACGTTTCTGCCGAAATTGAAGAAATTATAGGCGAAATAAAAGGGACATATAGTCCCTTGAAAAATGGAGTTTAAAATATGTTTATAAGTCTAGTTACCTACTAATCTCAAAGCTTCTTGTAACAGTTCTTTTTGAGATGAAATCAATTTGTTTGAAACATCCATTTGAACTTTTGCCATTTGGTAATATGAAATATTTGCTTTGAAATCAGCGTTTGACATTTCTAACAAACCTGAACGAATTTCGCCAACTCCGATTAACGGCTTGCCGGATTCTTCAGTTTCCAAGAACTGCCCTTCTTTAAACTCATACAATGCAGCAGAGTTATTGAAGTTTCTTGTTGTAATTCTATACAACGGCACTGAACGTTTGCCGTTATCTGCTTTTCCGTAGATTGTACCATCATTTTTTATTTCATAATCGTCGTATTTACCTAAATATTTTCCGTTATTAGGGTCAATCCACATTTTAATATTTGTTGTCGGAATATCTAAAGCTCCGCCTTTCATAGCAGTTTCTTGATAAAGGTCAGAAGTTATAGACTTTGTTCCTTGCATAATTTCACCTTTATCATTCAAGATATAACCTTGAACAGTGTTTCCACTTCTATCACGGTAAACACCTTCTTTATCAAACGTAAATTCGCCCAATCTTGTATAAATACTTTTCCCTTCCGGATTTTTTACCAAGAAAAAGCCTTTACCTTCTAAGAACAAGTTTTCTTTAGAAGTACCCGGAGTTGATTTACCTTGATCCATTTTTTTATCATAATCATCAGAGATAGCACCTCCAAGAAATGTTTTAAAATTAACCTGTTGTTCTCTAAAACCCGGAGTATAAACGTTTGTCATGTTGTGAGCAATAACGTCCATCCAGTTAGTTGTAGATTTTTGCGTGTTTAAAGCCGTTACAAATGAATCATTCATTACTGTTTCTCCTTATTTTGGCGTTTTTGCTGCTGTTGCTGACGCGAATTACTATAACTTAATTGTGTATATGACAAATCTTGTTCGTCAAATCTTTGTCTTAAAGATGCAATATTGTTTCTCAAATATTGTTCAACTGCCTTATCTCCAGGAATAAAGTTTGCAGCTAAACTACCATCTTTATTTACCTTTATAATGACAGAAACATCTTTGTCAAAATCTATTCTGAAAGGTTGATTTGTTTTCATAGATTCTGCCAATTTATCCATCAACACTGATGAAACTTGTACATTTTGTTGAATATTTTGCGCACCTTCTGCCATTTGATTATTAATTTCTGTTGCAATTCCTTGCATTGACATATCTGTATTTTGAACAAGATTTGCAAAGAAATTCGCATCTGAATCAGACATATTTATAACATCATAATCAACTGTTGTTGCAGAATTTACTGTACTCATCAAATCTTTTGTATTCAACAAATCCTGAATATTTTGTGATAACAAAGATTGCCCCTCATTATGATATTTAAAATCAGTGAAATTTATTCCACCTGAATATACATCAGAAGGAACAATATCATCAGGTTCTTTCATTTCTTGAGATAACTTATTTACCTCTTTAGTTGTATCTTTTTCAGCCTTTTTATCGTTAGAAACTTTTTTATCATCTTTTGATGAATTTTTAGTTTCTTTCGTTTCTTCTGTTTTTGAGGCAGTTTTCATTTCATCTTCAAAAGATTTATCTGCTTTTGTGCTACTGCTTGTTTTTGATTGAGTTTGTGTTGAACTTACATCTGATGTGCTTGCTGTAGCTGCTGCTGAAGATGTACTTACATTCATTTTTTAACTACCTCCATCTATTTGTTCTAACTGTTTTAAAATTGCGGCTTCTTCCTCTGCCTTTTCTTGACTTTGTCTGAAATACCTTGTTACACCGAGTTCGGAATATTGTTTTAATTCTGCGGCTTTTTCTTCTGCGATATAGGCTTCTCTGTTCTTTTCCTTGTGTTTTTCAAGAACTTTTACACCCTGTTCCAGTTTTACAAGTTTAACTTTTTCTTCGTCAAGTTTGTTTTGCAGCTCTACACGAATAGCTTCTAACTTTTCTGCTTTATCCCACAAATGTAACAAGTAATTGTCATACGTTTCGTACATCATAGGGTCGGCAACTCGCATATTTTGTTTTGTTGTTTGAATTTCTTGCTCGTTTTTTCGAATATTTTCTTCGGCTTGATAAACTGCTTGTTGAGCTTTTTGCACTACCGTAAGTTGTTCTTCTTTTTTGCGAACTCTGAAATCCAGAACTTTCTGCAATCTGTACCTGAAAGGCATTTTATACCACTCTTTTTAGATTATTATGACCTATTTTTTCGCCTTAATAATCATCTATATGAATGATTTAATTATTTTATACAAAAAGTCAATCTAAAATCGTCACACCGGTTCCGGTTCCTCGATTTCTGTTTGAATAGTAATATCCCCTGTTAGTCTGCACACCAACTTCTTCTCCGTTACCTGCCATAGCTCTTTCTGCCTCAAAATAATCCATATAAGCAGGATCCATTGCAGGAGTAATACCTGTTGGCATTCCGGCAAATTGATTTTTGAAATTACCCAACAAAGTATTTCGCCATCCGCCACCGCTCATACCTGTGAAAACCGGTGGTCTGTAATTATTTTGGCTGGAATAATTTTGCGTATTCGGATTAAATGTTTTATAATTTTTTGCAGCAATCTTTAAGGTAGCAAAACGTTGAGCTAAGTCACCTTCTTGAGATGCGCCAAACAATCTTTGTTCCAACCTTTCTATTCTATTTTTTGCACTATCATATTCATAAGTTTGCAACAAAATCTGATTTTCTAATTTTTCTATACCTGAAAATTGGCTTGCGACTAATTTTTCACTATTATCAACAGAACTTTTTCTATTTACTTTAGTTCTATAAATAACCGGGTGTCCGTAGTATCCGCCATAAGGCTGCATATATTGAACATTCGGTTGATAGTTATAATAATTCCTTCCATAAGGATTGTAAGAATTATTATAGTATGGTCGCTGGTAATAATTATTGTAGTAAGGTCTTGAATGGTAACAGTTTCCACTCATATATCTAACATTTGGCGGATAATAATAACCGTTATTATAGTTATTATTATAACCACCAAAAACGTTAGACAAAATTCCTGCTTGCGCAAAGTTTGCGGTAAATATCAATACCCCTGTCAACAATATAAGTTTTTTCATTTTCAATCCTCACCTCTTTTATGATGAGGATAAATAAAAATATAAAAAACTTCATTCCCGAAAAAGGCAATCAACTAAGGTAATGTTTTAATAAGTCATTTGCCAATTATCATTCAAGATTTTACCAAAACATCCCCACCATACACTAGCTTGTTTGGTGCAAGAATTATTAAATACTGTTTCTCTAAAATCACTAGAACAAGGAGCTGAAGCACAAGCCTCATCTAATGTTCCATCATCAAACACATGTATTGCAAAAACGTCACGCCCGATTATATTTGGACCTTTTTTACCATTAACATCTACATGAATTTGACGAGGTATCATAGAAATCGAAGCTCCATTTGCTAAAACATAATTTCTAGGGTCATAAGTTCCAGATGTAATTACCACCCCCAGAGAACTTCCATCTATCTTTTTATATTCAGATGCAAAACAATCTGTGCCATCATCGCCACAATCTTTGACTATTTTAAAATAAGTTTTCATAAAATTATCCATTGAAGCAGCGTCAGTATATCCAGCTTCTTGAAGATTTAAAGCATTTTTATCAGACAAGTATCTTGTATATGCTTGAGAAAACTCATTATAAACTTTATGTAATTGAGTAACATAACTCTGACGTTGATAATTTTGCATTAAAGTTGGAACAGTCATCGCTGAAACGACACCAATTATGCCGAGAGTGACAAGAACTTCGGCAAGAGTAAAGGCAGATCGTTTGAGTGAAAAGTGAGAAGTGAAACGTGAAAAGTCCGTATCCATATAATAAATTCCTCTCTGTTTATTCTATCAACATATTTATTATAACAAATTTGTTAACCCTTTGCAATATAAAAAGAAATATGCTACAAATAGTTATTATGAAAAAGACTGTAATCGCATATTTGCACACCCACTGGGATAGGGAATGGTATAGAGAATTTGAAGTTTTTAGACTTCGTTTATTGAGAGTTTTTGATAATGTACTAAATCTGCTTGAAACAAACAAAATTCCGTCATTTTATTTTGACGGACAAGTTAGTGCATTATTAGATTATCTCGAAATCAGACCTGAAAAAGAAGAAATTGTTAGAAAATTCATAAAAGAAAAAAGACTTTTCATAGGTCCTTGTTATACTCTTGTTGATGAATTTTTGACCGACAAAACCGCTTTTGAAAAAAACTTGGAAATCGGGATGAAAATATCAAAAGATTTCGGTTGTACTAATTTTATCGGTTATCTTGCAGATACTTTCGGTCACAGTCAAAATATTCCTAAGATTTTCAAAAAATTTGGGATTGACAAATGCGTTGTCTGGAGAGGTTGCGGAGATATCCCATCAGAATTTAGGTTTAACGGAATTGACACAGTTAACCTAATTCGTGGCTATTTTATGGACATATTTTCTGCGCCAATGACAATTAAACAAAAAGCAGAATGGCTAAAAGGTAACTTAGACAAAATTGCTGAAAAATCTGGGAATTATCTTCTACTTCCAATCGGAGCAGATCATTTGGGAGTTGAACCGGATATTGCAGAACAAATTGAGCAAGTTAACAAATTATTAAATGATTATGAAATCAAATTATCAAATCCATTCGAATATTTTGAGCTTGTAAAAAATAATTTTTCTCAATACGAATGGGACAACGAATTGCGAGATAATAGCAAAACTTTCATCCTACAAGGCTCTTATTCTGCAAGAACAAAACTTAAACAATACAACATAAAATGCACATATTTATTAGAACAAGCCAACAAATTACAACAAAAATATGGAAATGAATACAATTCGATAATCGAATACGCTTACAAATTATTGTTAAAAAATCAGGCACATGACGGAATTTGCGGATGTTCTACAGATTTGGTGCATAGAGAAAACATTACTCGTTACGAAAAAATCATCCAAATCGCAAATACTATTATTGAAGAATTGAGATTGAAACACAAGTTTAAAACTCTAATTATGCAAAGCAAGGAACTAATTCCTGAATACAAAATAATTTCTAAACATTTTGGGGTTGAAAATTCATTATTGTATAACACGCAAAAAATACCCGTAACAGAAGATTTTGCAGACATTTACACTCTTAAATATTTTCCTGCAACAAAAACAGACTTAAAATTGGAAGTCAGAAACGGACAAATTTTCTTATCAAATGATAATGGCAAACGAATTCAGATTGAATTTGTAAGGTTTAAAGACGAAGGCGATACATATAATTTTGGAGCAGTTGAAAATGATTTTGGGGAAACTGCCGAGATTTATTCTTTCAAAAATAATATTATAAAAACAAGCTTCTTTGACGTACAAGTTGAATTTGGCAAGACAATCAACTTTAAAATTGAATGGGAGAACAAACTAAAAAATCATTTATGGCAAGTTAAATTCAATATGAAAAACCCCATTACAGAAACATATTCAGAAGATATGAATACTGTTATTAAAAGGGAGTTTAATCCTGATTATGATATGCGCAAAAATCTACCTAGAGAAAGAGGAATTGAAGTTAAGACCAATTTTGCTCCAATGCAAAGATATGTTGGAACGCAAGGATTTGGAGTTGTTACACAAGGTTTGACAGAATATGAGATAAAAGGGAAATCATTATTGGTTACACTTTTGCGCAGCGTTGGTGTGATTTCTAATCCGAATAATCCATCTCGTTCAACTCCGGCAGGTCCACCGATTGAAGTACCGGAAGCACAACAACTGGGATATAATTGTGCAGAATTTTCAGTTGCATTTTTTGAAGAAGAAAATTATCAGGAATATATTGAAACTATTTTTCCTGAAATGGGTTAAAAAATTCTTTCTTATTCAATTTCCAACTTAAATACATGAAACCAATTTTGCAATTTAATTTCTTTGTAAAAAATTATTAATAAATCATGTTTTTTCTCATTGGATATACTACAATCTATCCATATAATATATGTTTGTGAAAGGAGCATTCTATGCAAGTTGATAAAATTGGTTCAAATCAAGCTTTTGGAGCTAAATTAAAGCTATATGGTGTTAATAGAAAACACTGGAATTTGAGTACAGAAGAAATAAAAAAACTTGCAACAAAAGCAGAAGAAATTGGAACTCCAAAAGATAAAGTATTATTTAAAATTGGGAATTTTGGAACATTTGATAATAGAGAAACAATGCTTGCAGATAACCGAAATAATATAGAAGGTCCTCTTTATGGTTCATATCGTAATATCAAAAGTACTTTTACAATAGGCAACCATTCTCAAGAAATACAATTAACAAATTACGTAGAGGGAAATTCTGATAAATTAAAACATCCATTCAAAATAATGAAAAAATGGCTAAATACTTTATCGGAACATTTTCCTAATGAAATTCGAACCAAACATAAAGCTCAAGAAACAGATAAATTAAGGAAGTTTATTGATACATATGATGATAATGCGCAAAAAGTAAGTAACTATTTATTTGCAAACGAAGATACAACCAAAATAGCAAAACACATAGATGACTTAAAACATTTGAAATCTGCCACAGCTGACAATATGATTGATTTTAAGGCATTAAACAAGAACTATCGCAAAAAATCCGAAGATATTCTTTATGATGGTCACATTCTAACTTCCGCTTACGTAAAAAACTTAATTTCACGCGCTCATTTTCTTTCAGCTGAAAAATATTTAGAAGTTCTAAGAACTCCCGCAGAACATACAAAATTAAAAGCTAAAGAAGAAGCACTATTATCAATGTTTCAAGAATAATTAGAATATTTGACTAAAAAATAAAAAAGGAACGAGTATTGCCGCAAAGGGGGAAGCCAACTTCGTCGTACGGGTTCGCATTAACAAAACACAAATATCTCCAAAAGCGTTATTTAGAATATTATAAAAATTTTACTAATTTTTAATAAAAGCGCAAACACAAATATCGCTCCAAAGGGTGGGTCAAGCGGCACATTTTATGACTAATAATACTTAAAGAAAATACGAATATTGTCAAAAAGGTGGAAGCCGACTTCGTCGTACGGGCTCGCATTAAACGGCAACGTTCGCAATTAAAGTGAAAATTCGATTTCCACTTATAATTGCTCAACTGACAAAATACTACGTATTTTGCCTGCCTCTGCTCGCCTAAAAAAAAACCCTATCTGAAAGATAGAGTTTGGAATTCTGTTAGTAATTCCTCGTGTGTGTAGAAGGTTAGTGTGTAGTAGGTAGTGTAAATATATATCTCGTGTTTATTTTAATCTCTTTTGTCTGGTAGCTTTCGCTTACATATTAATAAAGTATTTTTGTTATATATAATTGCTATATACTGCGTATTTCTTTACATTTGTTTACAAAGTTCTGTAAAGGCTATATTTATAACAGTTTGAGATTGAAAGCATGGTTAAAATTTTCAATCAAAAACAAGATTTTTATTAAATTAAATTCCCTGTACTCCCTTTGTAATAATTATATTCCCAATTTTTTACAAAATTAACACTATTTTTAGAAAAACATTCATATTTTTTAAATACGGGGATTTTGCCGTCTTTACTTAATCTTAATATAAAAAGTATTGACCTTTTTTAAAAAAAGTATTCTAATTAAAAAGTAATTTATAAAAGATAGTAGTGAGAGGAAAGAGGTCTGTATGAAAGAATTTATGCACACTAGATTAGACAACAAACAATTTACAGAAGAAGATATTAAGGGATTTATTAAAGACTATAATATCAAGTTTATCAAACTTCAATTCGTTGACATTAACGGGCATGTAAAAAATATGACCATTCCTTCACAACATATTGAAAAAGCTTTGAATAACGAAATTATGCTTGATGGATCTTCTATTAAAGGTTTTAGAAGTATTGAAACATCTGATATGTTTTTCCATCCTGACAAAAACTCATTCCAAATTTTGCCTTGGAGGGGAAATGAAGGGATTAATTCAGCAAGATTGATTTGTGATATTTATAATGCTGATGGAACACCGTTTGAAGGCTGCCCTAGATGTAACTTAAAAAGAGTTATGAAAGAAGCTGAAAAAATGGGATTTTCAATGAATGTTGGACCGGAAGCAGAATTTTTCTTATTCTCAAAAGATAAAGACGGCAATGTTACAACATCAACTCAAGATAGAGCCGGATATTATGATGTTGGACCGGAAGATTTAGGAGAAGATGTAAGATCTGATATTGTTTTAACACTTCAAGAAATGGGATTTGATATTGAAGCTTCTCACCACGAAGTTGCTGACGGACAACACGAAGTTGATTTCAGATATGCTGATATTTTGACTGCTGCAGATAACGTTGCAACATTCAAGGTTGCGGTTAAAGCAATTGCAGCAAGACATAATTTGCATGCTACATTTATGCCAAAACCGATTTTTGGAATAAACGGTTCTGGTATGCACTGTAACGTTTCATTGTTCAAGAATGGTAAAAACGCATTTTTTGACGAAAAAGCGGAATATCAATTGTCAGATGTTGCAAAATATTCTATCGGCGGAATGTTGAAACATGTAAAAAGCATTACTGCTGTTTTGAACCCGACTGTAAACAGTTTCAAACGTTTAGTTCCTGGTTATGAAGCTCCTGTATATTTGGCTTGGTCATTGGCTAACAGAAGTGCTTTATTAAGAGTTCCGGCAAAAAGAGGAAGTTCAACTCGTGTAGAATTAATATCTCCGGATCCTGCTTGCAACCCTTATTTGGCATTTGCAGTAATTTTGGAAGCTTGTCTTGACGGCGTAAGAAATAAAATCGACCCACCGGCTCCTGTAGAAAGCAACATTTACAAACTTACAACCAAAGAACGCAAAAAACAAAGAATTGATTCTTTACCTGGAAGTTTGGCTGAGGCTATTGATTTGTTTGACAAGTCACTTGTTTCAAGAGCTGCACTTGGCGATCACATCTTTAACGAATTTTTGTCAGCTAAGAAAAAAGAATGGGATTCTTTCAGAACATACGTTTCTCAATGGGAAATCGACAAATATTTGGAAAGATACTAAAAATATTAGAAAAAGGCTCTTTAATAAGAGCCTTTTTTATTGATAACAAATTGCATTATGTATAAATTTTTTGTATAATTAAGAAATGAGCAGCTTACAAAAATACTATAAACAATCCGCTACATATAAAATTTTTACCGGAATTTTTTCTGAACTAAACAGTTTTTTAGAAACTCTTGGTAAAATTGCGATGAATGGAGTTGCCACCGCAAAATTTATTGCAAAGGGAGATTTCAATTTCAGAGAGATTTCAGAACAATGCTATAGATTTGGAATTACGTCATTGCCGATTACTCTTTCAATTGTCGGAATGACATCAATCATTGTAGCGTCACAAGTTGCTTTAGAGATGGTTAAACAGGGCGGAAGTAATTTTGTCGGACTTTTAATGACAATGCTTATTGTGAGAGAAGTCGGCGTTATTATGTCTGGTTTTGCCATAATTTCAATGATTGGCTCGTCTCTTGCATCAGAGCTTGCAACAATGAGAGTTACCGAACAAATTGATGCAATTGAGGTTTTGAAAGTTAATCCGATAAAATACCTTTTTGTTCCGAGAGTAATTGCCGGACTTGTTATGATGCCGCCGGTTGTTGTAATCGCTTCTGTTGTCGGAGTAATTGCCGGCGCAGTCACTGCTCATTTGACATCCGGATTAGGATATAGAGCATTTTTTGATTCAGCATGGCTTGGAATTTATATGAAAGATTTAGGCGTTTGTTTATTAAAAGCTTTATTTTTCCATGTGGAGAGTTAAAGTTTGGAAAACCCTCTGGCACTTTTTCTATATCAATAGTTAGTAGTGATATATATTCTCCTT
>CALEJY010000099.1 GCA_937898445.1 uncultured Candidatus Melainabacteria bacterium
AAAAAGAAACTGTTGTTAAGTTGAAAAAAGTTTATTCTATTCTTCAAAACGCTTATAAAATGGCAGAACTAGAAAACTCTGAAATCACAAACTGGTATAGCAGTTCAGATACTCCACAAGATAATATGGCAATGTTTTATAACAACTTAAAACCATATCTAAAAATCGCAAAAGATTGCGGAGAAAAAGCCGGTTGTTTGACAGAAGGTCCTGTAAAAACTCTTGATGGCAGAGATTACGTTGATTACAATAACAGATCAAACGAATACAAATTTATTTTGACCGGCGGAACTACAATGTGGTTCTATTGGAATGGGGGCAATGCTTGCACTCCCGACACATACGAATGCGGAAATATTAAAGTTGATATTGACGGCAAAAAAGGCAAATATGCTTTCGGTAAAGATGTTTTTATATTCAACATAACTCCAAAAGGAATAGTTCCGGCAGGTATGCAAGGGGTAACCTTTCAATCATTTGAAGATACTTGTAATATTTCCAAAAAATCTGATGCAAACGGATATGGTTGCACTGCATGGGTTTTGCATAATGAAAACTTAGATTACTTACATTGCAACGATTTAAGTTGGGAAGGAAAACATTCTTGTAAAGATAAATAAATAAAAAATGTCCTGAATGGGACTTGAACCCACACGGATTTCTCCATACGCACCTGAAACGTACGTGTCTACCATTCCACCATCAGGACATAGTTTCTAAATCATTATTTTATTTTCTTGAAAAATTCATCCGAAATCAGTTGCGAATATTTGTTTTTCTCATTTGCTGAAATCAGTAATCTTGGATTGCCATCTTTAGTTTGCGCAACTGAAACAATTCCTCCAACATCACCAATCGGAAGTTTTTTCACTCTTGCTTCAAACTTTACATACGGAACTTCTTTGCCGTAAGAGTGCATTGTTCCTTTTTTCGTAACTTTCAAATCGTCAATCGAAATTGCCTGATATTTGATTTTGCTAACTGCTTTATACAATTTTTCTTCAACATTATCTGATTTCAAATCATCTTCTGTCAAAATTTGTTTATCCCCAGAATCCACAACAAACATCTTTTGACCACTTGCTTTGTGTTCGGCAACAACTGCATTATAGCCCAAAATTCCGGCTGCTTTTTCTATTTCAAATTCATCATTAATATGAGAAAAATCACCAACTTTTTTAGCTCTTTCTAACATCTCATCTTTTGTCGGATTGAAATAATTATTTATATATCCACCAATCAAATCTTTACCGCCAATTGCCATAAAACCGACAACTGCAAGGGTTATAATAATAGCTCTCAAAAAATTTTTTAAACATCCCATATTGAAATCCTTATCATGTTATACTATCATTATAACTATGAAAAAAGCAGAAATCAATCTTATCAATACGGCAGATATTAAAGTCGAAGACCTTACTCCGGCAATGCAGGAATATTTAAAAATCAAACACCAAAACCCTGATAAAATCTTACTTTACAGATTGGGTGATTTTTACGAAACATTTTTTGAAGATGCCGTTACTATGTCAAAAGAGTTGGAATTAACTCTTACCGGTCGTGAACAAGGAAAATTCGGAAGAATACCTCTTGCCGGAATTCCTGCAAAAGCGGTTAATCCATATATTGAAAAATTGGTTCAAAAGAATTATAAAGTAATAATTTGCGACCAATTAGAAGATCCAAAATTTGCAAAAGGACTTGTAAAACGTGGCGTAACAAGGATTATCACGTCAGGAACTTTGACTGAGAGCGATTTTTTGCAACAAAATTCTAACAACTATATTTGCGCTTTATTCAAAGAAGAAAAAAGTGGAATTTGGGGATTTTCTTACGCTGATATTTCGACAGGCGAATTTAAAGTTACTCAAGCTCCGTTTGAATTGATTTTGGCAGAATTAACAAGAATTGCACCGGCAGAAGTTGTCGGACCATCAATTAAACAAAAAATCATGCCGTTTCAAATTGTGCCTGATGAAAAAATTGATTTGCCGGAAGAAATTACCAAAATTTATAACTGCTCGAAAATTCCTGCATCAGTTTTTGATGCAAATTTTGCTGAAAACAACCTGAAAGCCGTTTTTCAAGCTAACAGTTTGGAATCTTTCGGATACGACAGATACAAAATCGGATTTAGAGCCGCAGGAGCTTTATTGGCTTATGTTTGGGAAACTTTGAAAGACAATGTTCCAAAATTTGAAAGAATTGAACCTTATGAATTGTCTGAATATATGATTTTGGATGGCAGTACAAGAAAAAATCTTGAATTAACCGAAACTTTGCGTGACAAAAACAAATTTGGTTCACTTCTTTGGGCTATCGATAAGACCAAAACCAATATGGGCGCAAGGTTATTGAAAAACTGGGTTTGTCAGCCGTTAAAAAGAGTAGAAGATATTTTAGCCCGTCAAAATTCAATTTCCGAACTCGTTGAAAAAACAGATTACAGACTAGAAATCGGAAATATGCTTGAAAAAATCTATGATATTCAACGTTTAGCAACAAGAATGTCAAATAGTTCTGCGAACCCAAAAGACTTTTTGAGCTTGAAAACATCTCTAATGATGTTACCTGATTTGTTGGATGCGACCAATAACCTTGAATACAATCCGCTTTCACAAATCAACCAATACAGGGATGAAATCGCTGAATACACCGCATTAATCGACAGAACAATTTCAGACAACGCACCTGCATTGATTAAAGAAGGTGGAATTTTGAAAGACGGAGTATCCGGTGAACTCGATTATTTCAGAGAACTTTTAACCGGCGGAGAAAATTGGTTGAAAGAATTTGAAGAAAAAGAAAAAGACAGAACCGGTATAAAAACTCTAAAAATCGGTTTTAACAAGGTTTTTGGCTACTTTATTGAAATTTCAAATTCGTATCTAAACCAAATTCCAAACGGATATATAAGAAAACAAACATTGACCAGTGGTGAACGATTTATTACGGAAGAACTCAAAAAGCACGAAGATGATGTTCTTTCAGCTAAATTCAAATCAACTGAATTGGAATACAAATTGTTCTGCGATTTTAGAGAATATTCAAAAGAATTTGTTTCAAAGATTAGAGAAATCGCCGAATGTATCGCAAGATGTGACGTTTTTACTGCTTTGGCTGATGTTGCAGCAGAAAATAATTTCTGTAAACCAATAATTGATGATTCAGATGATTTTATCGTTAAAAACGGTCGTCATCCGGTTTTGGAAAAGATTTTACCTCTTGGCGAATACGTTCCAAACGATTTAGAATTAAAATGCAATTCAGTGGATACTACGCAATTCATGATTTTAACAGGTCCGAACATGGCAGGTAAATCTACATATATGCGCCAAAACGCACTTATTGCAATACTTGCGCAAATCGGTTCTTGGGTGCCGGCAGATTATGCTAAAATCGGAGTTATAGACAAAATCTTTACCCGTGTTGGGGCATCTGACGATTTAACTTTAGGTCAATCAACATTTATGGTTGAAATGATTGAAACTGCTTGCATTTTGAACTCTGCAACGGATAGAAGTTTTATCTTATTAGACGAAATCGGGCGTGGCACAAGCACTTATGACGGTGTTGCAATTGCTTGGTCAGTTGCTGAATAT
>CALEJY010000100.1 GCA_937898445.1 uncultured Candidatus Melainabacteria bacterium
TACAGGTATCGGAATTCACAAAATTCCGCCGTTCAAAAATTATATTAACAAAACTTTTGATCGTTTTGCAGAAATATCAAAAATAAGATGGCATGCTATCGACAAAAGTCTTGAACCAAATCTAAAAGAAGTTAGGAAAAATTTTGGCGACCATATTTTTCATGCTATGGATATTAACCCATATAATGAAAAGAAATACGTAATTTTTTATCACGGAATTGGTCAAAACGTAACATCTAATCAAGCTTTGTATAAAAAGATTGTAGATAAAGGTTATGGAATTTTAGCTTGCGAATACGGGAATTTCGGCAACAACACAGAAAAATTAACTCAAAAATCTATTCAGAATACCGCTAAAATGGCACTAGAACATCTGAAAAGTCAAAACATAAATGAAATAGGTGTTGTTGGATATAGTGCAGGAGGATTTCCGGCACTTGAAACAGCCGTAGCGGCAGATAAAAATTGCAAATTTTTGGTGCTTATATCTCCAATAAATTCTCTAAAAGATGAATTTAATAATGTAACCAAAGGACACATGATAAGACTGCCAAAAGCTTTGAAATTTGTCTTGAAAAAAATTCCGTTTTTGTTCAATAGCTTAGAAAATGTTTTAAATGCCAAAACATCAATAAAGAAAAACAACGCTCCAACATATATGATTTATTCACTAAAAGATAATGTTGTTCCGCCAAGTTCTACAGAGAACCTCTCAAAACAAGTAAATAACTTGAAAGGAATAATCAAGTTAAAAGAAGGCGGTCACTCTATTGATGACGACAAATTAGATGCGTTTTCAAAACTACCTTTATAATTTATGGATGAGCTTACTACGTCACTTATCGCTTCTTTGCAATAATATTAACCTCTTTTGCCTATACAATGGTATTCAAAGCCACGTTGTCTTAGTCTTTCGGCATCGTATTGATTTCTGCCGTCAAAAATAAGCGGAGTTCTCATCAAATCTTTTATTCTATCAAAATCAGGTCGTCTAAATTCATTCCACTCGGTGAGAAGAAGCATACAATCTGCATCTTTCAAAGCATCATAAGAATTGTTTGCATAAACCACCCTTTCTCCGAATACATTTTTCGCCTGCTCAAATCCTTTTGGGTCATAAACCTTAATTTTTGCACCAAATCCTAACAAAGCATTGATAATTGTAATAGATGGAGCCATTCTCATATCATTTGTTTTTGGTTTAAAAGTCAATCCCCAAACACCAAACGTCATGCCTGCAAGGTTCATCCCAAAACGTTGCAAAATCTTTGTTATAAATATTACTCTTTGCTCTTTATTAATCTCATCAGCAGCTTCGACCAAACGACATGTACAATTATTGTCTTTTGCCGTTTTCATTAAAGCCATAACATCTTTCGGGAAACAACTTCCGCCATACCCCAATCCCGGAAATAGAAATTGCGAGCCAATTCTTTTATCAGAACACATCCCAATTCGAACCATTTCCGCATCAGCACCAACCGCTTCGCAAATATTTGCAATTTCGTTTGCATAAGAAATTTTTATAGCCAAAAACGAATTTGCTGCATATTTTGTCATTTCGGCAGACTTCACATCCATTATTACAAAACGACTTGCAGTTCTAAAAAACGGCGCATAAACTTCTTGCATAATAGCAGTTGCTTTAGGAGAATTTGAGCCAATTACAACCCTATCAGGCTTTAAGAAATCATCTACCGCAGCTCCCTGTTTCAAAAATTCAGGATTTGAAACAACGTCAAACTCTCCATCATAATATTTTTTTATAACTTCCGTAACCTTGTCAGCCGTACCTACAGGAACTGTTGATTTATCAACAATAACCTTATAACCGTTAATAGATTTTCCGATACCTTCTGCAACATCCATAACATATTGCATATCGGCTGCTCCATCTTGCCCTTGCGGAGTTCCCACTGCAATAAAACAAACCAAAGATTGTTTTAAGGCATTCTCTAAATCAGATGAAAATTTCAAACGACCTTCTGCAACATTTGCTTTGATAAGTTCTTCCAAACCCGGTTCATAAATCGGAACTATACCATTATTCAGTTTTGTTAATTTTTCTAAATCATTATCGACACAAATAACATCGTTTCCCATATCTGCAAGACAAGTTCCTGCAACTAATCCGACGTACCCTGTTCCGATTACACAAATTTTCATCTTATCTCCTTATAATTCCTTAATAAGCAATATAGCACAAAATATTTTTTCATGAGATAATATTAATCATACATAAGAAGGGGATATACATGGATTATAATTACAAATTAAAAAACACAGCATCAAAAGATGCCTTCAACTATAAATACTTATTAGGAAAGATTTTTCCATACATAAAACCGGTATTGCCTAGAGCCATAATAAACTTGATTATCGCAGTACCTTTAGGTTTGTTAGATGGTGTTGTTGCACTTGCTCTAAAACCATACCTTGACTTCGTTATAAACGGAAACCCTGAACATACTTGGAATTTCTTTGGAATTTCAATTCACTCACAAGCATTTTTAGCTGCAATAATTCCATTCGGTATTGTTGGTTTTGCACTATTTCAAGGTGTTTTGAAATATTTAAGCAACTATTTAACAGACTGGACTGGGCAAAAGATTTCTATGTCTTTGAAAAAAGATTTGTTTAAGAAGTTAACTTCAATGGATCCGCAATTCTTTGATGTAAACTCATCAGGTATTGTTTTAACAAGATTTTTATCAGACCCTGATGCAGCATCAAGAAACATTATTGATATGCTAAAATCTTTCATTGCGACATTTTTTGGCTTAATCGGACTTGTTGGAGTTTTGTTATACAACTCTTGGAAGTTGGCTATTATCGGCGTTACAATAATGGCAATTGCAATCACACCGGTTACATTGATTAGAAAAAGAATTAAAAAAGTTTCTAACGCAACAATGGTTGTTGGTGGAAACATGACAACAAACTTTAACGAGACATTTGCCGGCAACAAAATTATGACCGCATATAACTTGCAAGACGACCAAAACAAAAAATTTGATAATCAAATTTTGGAACAATTCCACCTTGCAATGTCTTTGACAAAACGTGTAGGCTGGATGTCACCTATTATGTATTTTGTATGTTCAATCGGTATCGCTCTTGTTATGGCGTACGGAAACCACTTGATTTTAACAGGTCAAATGACTGCCGGAAGTTTCGCATCTTTCGTAACTTCATTGTTATTGTTGTACAAACCGACAAAAACATTAGGCAACACTCTAACAAACTTGCAAGGTGTATTTGTTGCAATGAGCCGTGTATTTGAATTATTTGATTTGAAACCTCAAATCCACTCACCTGCAAACCCTGTAAAATTAAACGGATTAAACACTTCAATCGACTTTAAAAACGTTAATTTTGAATACGAACCTGACACTCCTGTATTGAAAGATTTTTCATTACATATTAATAAAGGTGAAACGATTGCACTTGTTGGTAATTCAGGTGGCGGCAAAAGTACGGTTGTTAGCTTATTGCCAAGATTTTATGATGTAACATCAGGTGAAATTGATTTTGACGGCGTTGATATCAGAAACTTCAATCTTGATGAATTAAGACAAAATATTTCATTCGTATTCCAAGACAACTTCTTGTTCTCCGGAACTATTAAGGAAAACATCTTGATGGGTAACGAACACGCTACAGAAGAAGAAATTGAAAAAGTTGTTGCAATGGCACACCTTGATGAATTTGCACATTCTTTAGAAAATGGTTTAGATACATTTGTTGGAGAAAGAGGAACAACTTTATCAGGTGGTCAAAGACAACGTGTAGCAATCGCAAGAGCTATGTTGAAAGATGCACCGATTGTTATTTTGGATGAAGCGACATCTGCACTTGACAACAAGTCAGAAGCAATTGTACAAAAAGCCCTTGATAACTTAATCCAAAACAAAACAGTATTTGTTATTGCGCACAGATTATCAACAATCAAAAACGCCGATAGAATTGCCGTTGTAGATGAAGGCAGACTAGCTGAACTCGGAACTCATGATGAATTGATGAATATTGAAAACGGCAAATACAAATATTTGTACGAAATGCAATTCAAAAACCAAGAAGAAGCAGTACAACATAATTAAAAACCAGAAGATTGCGCAACAAGTGCGCAATTGCATAAAAATATTCACAACAAAAAATCGCAGAATAAATCTGCGATTTTTTTACTTTATTTTTATTTATTCATCCAAACTAAGCTCCTTATAATCTCTGCATTTTTCGGCACAAATCGCACAATTCTTTAACCAAATTTACATTAATTTACAAAATACGCAATTATTCATGAAAAAATTCCTTTATATAAATAAGGTTAGGATTAGGTAAAAAGGTTATGTGGTTTAATAGTTATTTTAGCAACTATAACAATATGTTCATGAACAGTTTTAATCCGTTTATGAATATCATAAATTCAATCATGCCTGTAAATTATTTTTCAGGTAATAACTTTTTTACAAACAATATTTGGCAAGTTCCGCAATCTCTGCCAAATTATAATAATTCTATTTTTCAGATTAATAATCAAATTAATCAAACAAATTATACCCCAAAAGTAAATTCTAAAAATTTAGAAGATTTTCTAACTGTTGCTCACTCAACAGAAACAACTGCTACTCAAAATGCAGAAAAAGTAAAAGAAACCGAAACTCCAAAACAAAACCTAATCCACGGAGTTAATTACAATAAAGAAAAGGGAGAAAAGCTTGCAGAAAACGTAATTGCAGGACTTCCAAGCGATAGAGATCCAAACAATCCGCTATGCGCAAGATATGTAAAACAAGCAATGGTAAAAAGCGGTTTTGGACCATACATTAACGGAAACGGCGAATACTGCAAATACATTTTGCGTGCAAACGACAACTTTAAGGAAGTTAAAGTAAAAGCAAACGAACTAGCTTCACTTCCAAAAGGTTCGGTAATCGTTTATGATGCAAACGAAATTTGCAAAAACAAGAAAGGAGAAACTAAACAAATCGGAGAAGACGGACATGTTACTGTTGCTTTAGGTAACGGAAAGGCTTGTAGCGACATATTGGAAGACGAAATCCTTAAAACCGACAGAAGTTATGTGTTTATCCCTGTTTAACAATTCGTAACATAATTAGCAATTTTCCTCTAAAAAAATACTTTATATAAATATAGAGGAAAATTAGGGGACACTATGGGACTTGTTGACGTAAAAAATGTCAATATAAACGCTCAAAGTTATGCGGATAGATTAAATGCCAATAACGCATATTACAATTTGTTTGCCCTTCCAAATCCATTTTTGACAGGTTTTAAATATTCAATTGTGCCACCAATGCCACAATTGAACACAAATATTTTCTCTATATTCAATAATAAATTAAACAACACAACAGCATTCGATTTTGGCAATTTCGGCAACTTAACTCAATCAACAAGATTGAGCGGAAACATGGGAAATGACATTGTTGCAACTGCTAAAAAATATATCGGATACAAGGAAAGTGACGGTTCTTACAAAAAATTTACCGGCGGAAGAAATGAAGCATGGTGCGCCGATTTCGTAACTTACGTTACAAAAGAAGCATTCCGAGCTAACGGCAAATCTGTTCCGGCAGGTTTTGGCTCATCAAGCGTTGCAGGTTTGAAACAATGGGGCAAGAAAAACGGATGTTATTTAGATGTTTCTTCAAAAAACAAAGCTTCAACTATCAAAAGCAGCGTAAAACCCGGTGACATTGTAATCTTCTCTCACTCTCACACCGGAGTTGTTGACAAAGTTTTTGCTGATGGTTCTATCCAAACAATCGAAGGCAACACATCAGACAAAGTTGCATACAGAAAATATGCAGCAAACAATTCAAAAATCAGTGGATTTGTGCAAATAGCTTAATCAACTGATGATATAATTCCTCAAGACTTCCGTTATTATTTATAACATAATCGGATTTTTGAGCTTTCTCCTCTTGTCGCATTTGTGAAGTAATTCTGGCTTTTGCATAATCCAACGTATAACCGTTACGGAGCAAAAGCCTTTTCAACCTGATTTCATCATCCGTATAAACAAAAATTATCTTGTCAAACAAATCCGTCATATTTGCCTCAAACAACAACGGAATTCCAACAAACAAATATTTTTCATTCTTATTTTGTTCAAAAAATTTCTTTATTTCATCCCTTATTTGAGGATGCAAAATATTTTCCAATTTCTTTTTTTGAATAGGATCACTAAAAACTAATTTGCCAAGTTTTTCCCTTGAAAACTCTCCATTTTCAAACACATCATATTTTTCAAATTCATTTAAAAGTTCAGTATTTTTTACAGTCAAAAGTTCATGCGCAACACAATCAGTATCAAGAACTTTATAACCTTTATCTTCCAAAAACTTCTGAACAGTAGACTTTCCAGATGCAATATTTCCGCAAAGAGCAAACTTTATCATTTTGAAATCCTGTTTAAAAAGTTTTTTAATTCTTTAATTTGCGCAGGCTTAAGAGGTTTTACATCTCCTCGTTTTAAACCGTCTAAACGAATTGTTGCATGTTGAACTCTTTTCAAAACCTTAACTTCATACCCAAAATGTTCAAACATTTTTCTGATTTGTCTGTTCATCCCTTGATACAAAGTAATTTGCATTTCTGTATGCTTATTATCAATTTCCAACACTTGAATATCTGCATAAGCCATCTTGTTCGGCTCGATTTCGATACCATTTGCCATTTGTTCAAGATCTTTTCTATGAACCGCAGAATTAACCGTTACCATATAGATTTTCGGAACTTTTACTGACGGATGAGTTAATTCGTTAATTAAATCACCATCATTTGTCAAAATCAAAAGTCCGGTTGAATCCTTATCCAATCTGCCTACAGGTTTCAAATTGTTTAAGCTTTCCGGCAAAATATCATAAATTGTTTTACGACCTTTTTCGTCATCACAAGTCGTAATATATCCGGCAGGCTTGTAAAACTTGTAATACAAATGCTTTGCAGGATGAATAAGTTTTTTATTTACAAAAACTTTATCTTTTGTTTGCACAAGATATCCCAATTCCTTAACAACTTTACCATTAACGGCAACAACACCTTGTTCTATCAATTCATCAGCTTTTCTGCGAGAACAAAGTCCTGAGGATGCAATGTATTTGTTTAAGCGAACACCGGACATCTTTTAGCACCTCTTATTCCATAGCCTTTTGCAAAGCAGATGTAACAACTTCCGGCATTCTTCTATATAGTTTGCCTGCTTCATTTATTGCTACAACATCAAATTCGGCTTTAATAAAGATTTTATCATCCTTCTTAGATTTGATAAGTTGACCGAATGTAACTGATAGGCTATTGAATTTTTCAATCCATGTTTCAATAATAATATCGTCATTCAAACGAGCAGAAGCTTTGTAGCGAACATTCATATTTGCAACAGGAAGAAGAACGTCGTTATTTTTCATAGCAACTAAATCCAAACCTAACATATCGCATAAATCTACACGACCTTTTTCCATCCATCTCAAATATGAGCCATGCCATACAACGCCGTATGCGTCTGTGTCTGAATAATATACTTTAGTTTCAAAAATATGTTTCATAATACGATAATTATAACACAAAGGAGAAAAAACATGAAATATCAATGTGATGTATGCCAATGGGTTTATGACGAAGAAAAAGAAGGAACAAAATTCGAAGATCAACCGGATACTTACGAATGTCCAATCTGTGGTGCAACAAAAGATATGTTTAGTAAATTAGACTAAAATTGAAGTAATAATAGTTATAGTTTATAGTTTTAAAATATGTAAACTATAAACTATTAACTATTGAAAAATTAAAGGTGCAAATAAACTAAAAAAGAGAACCTTAGGGTTCTCTTTTTTCTAAATGGTCGGGATGACACGATTTGAACGTGCGACCCCCTC
>CALEJY010000101.1 GCA_937898445.1 uncultured Candidatus Melainabacteria bacterium
ACGGACTTTTCACGTTTCACTTCTCACTTTTCACTAAGAAAAACAAACAACCTCTAAACATCTAAAGTTTCTACCAATTTTGGCAAAACTTCAAACACATCTCCAACAAAAGCATAATCCGCATATTCAAATATTGGTGCGTTTTTATCTGTGTTTATTGCAATAATTTTATCGCTATCTTGCATTCCCACAATATGCTGAATTGCACCTGATATTCCACACGCAATATACAGTTTCGGAGTTACAGTCTTACCCGTCTGCCCAACCTGCATATCAACAGTCGCAAGCCCCATATCAACCGCTCCACGACTAGCCCCAACACTTGCACCTATTTTTTCGGCAAAATTTTTCAACAATTCAAATCCTGCCTCGTTTTTCATTCCCTTACCGCCGGCAACAATAATATTTGCGCTATCAAGTGAATTAATTTCTGATTGAACATCTTTAGCAAAATCAACAAATTCAACCTTTTTTTGCACATCTTCAATTTCAGGATTAATATAAATATATTCTGCATTTTTAACAACATTTTCCACCATCGGCTTAAACACCTTCGGTCTAACTGTTGCCATTTGTGGAGTCGCTTTACAAAGAATAGTAGCCATCAATTTCCCGCCAAAAGTCGGACGTGTCGCAGCCAACATCCCTTTTTCATTGATATCCAACTCAATACAATCTGCCGTCAAACCTGTATGCAGTTTAGCAGCCAATCTCGGTGCTAAATCCCTTCCTTGAGTAGTCGCACCATACAAAATTATATCCGGCTTAACAGAATTGATAATATTCAACGCAGCAATCGAAAACAATTCTGTAGAATAATGCGTGAAACGGTTGTTTTCAGCAACATAAACCTTATCAATACCTGAATTTTGAAACGCTTCTTTAAAATTAGCTGCTAAATCGTTTTTACATATCAAAAGCGCAGAAACAGTCGCATTATTTAACTTTTTAGCTAATTCTTGAGCTTTATTTGCCAACTCAAAAACAACGGTATGAAGGTAATTGTCTTGCGTAACTTGCGCATAAATCATAATTTCGGACATTTATACAATTCCTCCAAACTCTTTAATTTTAGCTAACAACTCATCACTATTTTCAACAAAGATGCAATCTTCTCTATTTTTTAGTGGTCGAAATGCCTTACTAACAAATGTCGGAGAACCTTTGATACCAGCATCTTCCGGAGTTAAACCGATATCTTCCATTGACAATTTTTCAATCTCAATATTTTGCGCCTTTTTAAAACCGTTAATTGTTGGGCGTGTAATGTTATCAAAGTTTTTAACTACACAAATCAATGCCGGAAATCCAATTTTTACGGTTTCAATCCCATCTTCCAATTCTCTTTGTGCATACATTGATTTTTCTTCTATTCTATCAATACTTTTAACGTAAGTTACTTGCGGAATATCTAATTGTGCAGCAATTTCCGGTCCGGTTTGAGCCGTATCTCCATCAACGGCAAATTGCCCACAAATTATCAAATCAAAATCGGATAATTTAGTTTTGACAGCAGCAGAAAGAGTTTTAGCAGTCGCATAAGTATCAGCACCTGCAAACTTTTTATCAGAAACCAAAACCGCCTTATCGCAACCCAATGCAATAGCTTTTCTCAAAATGTCTTCTGCCTGATTAGGTCCCATTGTAAGCACTGCAATTTCGACATCATTAAGACTTTTTTTAATCTGCAATGCTTTTTCTATCGCATAGACATCAAAAGGGTTGATGACACTTTCGACACCTTCCCTTTGAATAGTATTATTTACTGTCCACTTGATATCTGTTGTATCAGGGACTTGTTTTATACAAACAATTATTTTCATAAACGCCTTTATTTACGTTGTTGAGCAGCTTTTTGTCTTGCGTTTGTTTCTAACAACGCATTATAAGCCATCATGTACATTGAACATTTTTTTACACTCGGCAAATACCAAGCACAACTTTCAAGCGTACAAACCTTATCTATATCAGAACCTGCTGACATCAACGGGCAATATGGAATATCTTTAGCCATTTTTATTTTCTCCTTATTTTGCTGCCTGTTTCAAAAGATTACAGTTTTCGCAGCGTTTCTTTTCCTGATCTTTATAAATTCTTGTTCTGTTAATAACTTCGTCAAAGTCAATCTTGTGAGCGTCAAAATCAGGTCCATCAACACAAGCGAACTTTGTTTCGCCACCAACAGTAACACGGCAAGCACCACACATGCCTGTACCGTCAACCATGATAGGGTTCATACTAGCTTCAGTATAAATCCCTTTATCACGAGTTAAATCCGCCACTGCTCTCATCATTGGCATAGGTCCAACGGCAATAGCATAATCAACTTTTTCATTTTTAATAATTCTATCCAAAACCTGAGTTACAAAGCCTTTTTCGCCAAGAGTTCCATCATCAGTAGTAATGAACAATTCTGTACAAGCGTTTTTCATCTTATCTTGCCAGAAAATTAAATCTTTATTTCTTGCCCCCATAATCATATAGACTTTGTTTCCGGCATCTTTGAAAGCTTTTGCAATCAAATAACACGGAGCAGCTCCGTAACCACCGGCCAAACAAACAACTGTACCATATTTTTCAATATGAGTTGGTTGTCCTAAAGGTCCAACGATATCGTGAATTTCATCACCTTCATTTAATGATGCTAATAGTTTTGTAGAATAACCTACTGCCATGAAAACAAGTGTCAATTCACCTTTTTCCTTATCGACATCTGCAATAGTCAAAGGTACACGTTCACTGTTTTCATCAGCTCTAAATATTATAAACTGTCCTGCTTTGGCGTTTCTTACAACGTATGGAGCGTCAACCGTAATTTCAAATTGATTGGGACAAAGTTCTTTTTTGGATAAAATTTTGTATCCCATAATATAAATTCTCCTTCTTATATTGATATTATATAAAAATTTTCGTTATTCTGCAACTACATATTTATAATTAGGATTTTCTTTCAACTTTTCTTCAATTTGTTCAAAAGTCAAAAGACCTTGAGTTGCACCAAATTCAGAAACAACGCCTGATGAATTTACTGATGCGTACATCAAAGCTTTTCCGATATTTTTATCAGTTCTGCCTAATGCGCCACAGAATGTTGAGGCGAAAGCATCTCCGGCACCCAATGTAGAAACAACAGGACCTTCAAAGCAAGGACAATAGTAATAATGTTCTCCATCATAAGCATAAGCCCCCTTCCCGCCATCAGTAATAACAATGATTTGATAATCTCTGATTTTCAACTTTTTAAACATTTCTTTAATATCAGGGTGAATAAGTTCTTCTGAAAATTTTTCGTCTCTAGTATCAGGGCGAACCTGAATTTGCGTAGCCATAGAAGCTTCTTCCTTATTCATTACAACGATATTAGCGTTTGCAAGAATTTTCTTGATATAATTAAAACCTTTTTTAATACTTGAAGAACCTGCATTAAAGCAAACATAAACATTGTTTTCATTCGCAAAATTTGCGATATCGTCAAGAATTTTTGTACTATCGCCATTCATCGGCGCAATATACAACAATTTTGCATTCTTAATCGCATCAAAATTTATATCGGATTTCTTAATTTTGGCATTTGCACCACGATGAGCAAGAACAGTTCTATCACCCTGAAAACTTACTAAAATAATAGAAAAACCTGTACTCAATGCTTTGTCTTGAACAATATTGGACAAATCAACCTTTTTATTTTCAAAAGATGACAAAATACCTTCTGAATAAATATCGTCACCAATTTTAAATATCGCACTTGTTTTAAAACCTAAATTAGCAAAGTTTACGGCAGTATTAACGCCACCACCGCCAACTTGTGAATCGAAATCAGAAATCTCAACTTTCGCACCATACGGATAACTCATAAATTCTGATTTTTTATTTTTTGTATATACAGAAACAATATTTGCATCGTCACTCTCAACGAAAACATCCATTGTCGCACTTCCGATTGTTATAACATCGCACATCTTCTTATCCTCCAGTTGATTTCAGCTTAGCACAAAAAATATTTTTTGTTAATTTATATTAATACATATCAAAAAAAATTTTGTTTTGACTTAAAATAAGTATATTATATACATTTCTAAGGAATTAAGATTATGAAAATAAATAAAATTACCCCACAACTATTCTCTACACAGAGATTTAACTCAAAATCACAAAACAATAACAACTCACAACAAACAACAAATTATTCATATAATCCAATCGCATATAAAGATTACAATATCAATTTCACGGCGAGATTATTCAGAACTCCGGCAAACTTTTACGAGCAACCGTTCAACAAAAACGGAATGCCGGAAACAATGAAAAACTACTTGTTTGATGATTATGAAGACAGACAAAACATGCCACCTGCACAGATGATGAAACTCGTTTTTGACGATATTAATATTGCAGACAATGTAGAAGATGTAAAAGAATTGTACCCAAATGAACCACTATTCAAGAACTTGAGAGATGTCAAAGACAGAAAATCAAGAAACGGAGTTCTTGCAGAAATCGCTCTAATGAAACAACCGGACAAATCTCTATTCAAAAACGGTAAAGACGATTTAGGATTATATTTGGTTAAAAAGATTTACCTTGAAGGAAAAACATTAAAAGAAATCAACAAAGATTTCGAAAAAGATATATCAGTCTATTACAAGGGATTAAGCCCAATTCAATACGAAACTCTTTCTGCTTACGGAATAAAATACCCAAATAGCGCATTTTGGAAATCATTTACCGCAACAAGAGAAGATTTTCCATACGAATACAAACCACGAAAAGCTGTTTCACCTCGAGCAACTTCTACCCATACTACAAATTCAACTCCTCACCACAAAGTGGAAAAGAAAAAGTTTGATGATGTAAAAGATTGGGAAATCGACAAACTTGCAGATGCAATGGTCAAAGGGAAAGGGAATTCCGACGAAACCAAAAAACGCTTGAGAAAAAGTAACATAAGAGATGACGAATCCCTAAATTTCGTCGCTAAATATATGGGCGAAATAAATTCAATCGTTTTGGACAGAATGCACGTTTCTGACGAAATGAAATCATATTTCAATTCTCCTGACAAAATGAATAGAACTCAGCAAGAAAAATTTACAAATTTCTGGCAAAACCCTGAAATGAACAAACTTCAATCAGTTCTAATGAAAGACACAATCAAATTATTCTTTAACGAATATGGCGCAGATGGCAACAACGAA
>CALEJY010000102.1 GCA_937898445.1 uncultured Candidatus Melainabacteria bacterium
TTCTGAAGTTTAATAAGTTTCTGAAGTCAAACATTGCTGGTGTAAAGTGAGAAAACATTTCTCGTTTTGCTTTCTTTTCTCTTACAAGTGCTTTGATTTTCTTCAAATCTTTTACCTGTCCGGTTTTGAACCTATCCGGTTTGTACATTGCCCACGCTTGGTGTGGATAATATGTTGAACGACATTCATTTGTGTTTTGGTTTAATAACATTTCCCTAAACATACAATAATCAATGTCATAAAATTCCTGTTTTACATTTTTGTAATAAGGCTGCATTTTTTCTGGCATAAATACTTCCGGATCAGGAATATATTCTTCATACGGATTGCGTTCTTCCATATACTCTTTACTTCCAATTCCGACAATTTGTATTGCTTTAGAAAATTTTTCTAAAATACCTAAATCGTCTGCGTAATTTCCCATTACATCTAAGAAAGAAGAAACACCTTTCCCGGTAGCAATATAGTCAGTGATAACTGTCTTTTTACCTGTTTTTTCAAAATTATCGACAATCGTTTTTGGATCTGCTTTAATTCTGTTTAAATATTTGCGATATTCTGCTACTTCTTTGTCTGTCGGGCAGAATTGAGGAGACATTTTCTTTACGCCTTCAGTTTTATCAGGCCAATACCAGTATTTAGAAAATGCAACGAACTTATAATCATCAATTCCGTCTTTCATCCATAATGCAGCGTTCAAAAACCATTTTGGACTTCTGCCTAAACAAATTATAGGTTGATCCTTATATTTTGAATATATTTTTGCAGTCTTGATGAACTCATCCATTGTGTGTTCTCTTTTCAGTGGAAGAACAAGATCTTTTTTATCAAAAAGTTCTTCTTTATTAATTGATTTATCTTTTTCAAAATTTTCATACCTTTTTCTGAAAAATAGTCTACGGTGCGGTTTCATCGCTTTGTATTCTTCATAATCAATATGTGGAACGGTTCTGTTTGGATCAAAATATTCTCCAAAATGAATATTTGCGCCAAAAGTGTGTCCAATTGGAACTTTTGCATAAGTTGGTCGAAAGTCATTGTTTGTTGTTGTCTTTTTTAAAGTAGGGTTTATTTGTAAAGTATTGTTAAGATTTGTAAAGTATTGCCCCTGAACTCTTGGTATAATCATGTATTTTCCCTAAATTTATTTCACTACTTTCAGATTAAAACTGGTAAAATAAAATTTTGCTAGTTAGAAAAAATATGTGTAAAGTTTGTTAATAATGCTATTTTATCAAATCTTTTATCACTTCGCTTGCTATAATCATTCCAACAACTGGTGGAACAAATGCGTTACTTCCGGGAATTTGGTGTTTAACGGTACATTTTCTTGTGCCTGGAGGACAAACGCAATGTGCTTTACAGCTTATTGACATATCTTCTTTCGGTTTGATAGGAGTTTCTTTTGAATAAACAACCTTAACTCCTTTAATTCTGCGTTTTCTAAGTTCTGTTCTTATGACTTTTGCAAGTGGACAAACAGAGGTTTTAGAAATATCTGCAACTTCAAATCTTGTCGGATCCATTTTATTTCCGGCTCCCATTGCGCAAATGATTGGAGTATTAGCGGCTTTTGCTTTTTCTATCAAAGAAAGTTTTCCGACAACTGTGTCAATTGCATCGATTACGTAATCATATTGAGAAAAATCAAATTGCTCCTCAGTTTGAGGTGTGTAAAATGTTTGATGAGTATTTACAACGCAATTCGGATTGATATCTAAAATTCGCTCTTTTGCAACGTCAACTTTGTATTTTCCGACAGTTTTTCGAGTAGCATATAGTTGTCTATTTAGGTTTGTAATACAAACTTTGTCATCATCAATTATATCAATTGTTCCTAAGCCACTTCTGACAAGAGCCTCAACGGCATAAGCTCCGACACCGCCTATTCCAAATACTGCAACTCTTGAATTTGCTAATTTTTCTATTCCTTCATGTCCTATTAATAATTCTGTTCTTGAAAATTGATTTAACATTTTACCTCTTTAAATTATGTGTATTTGTTATAATTATAGCGCAAAATTTTTATGATATTATTTGTTTATGTGTAAGATGTTTTCAGATGAAATAAATATATTAAAAGCATTGGCTATAATGCTTGTTGTTTCAGGGCATTTGGAGTTTTCTTTATTGGGAATATTTCCACCTTATTCTTTTCAAATAGCTTTGTTTTTCTTTATATCCGGTTGTTTGTTTAAGGATAAATATTTGGACAATGTATCTTTATTTTTTGAACGAAGGGTAAAAAGTCTTTTAGTTCCATACTTTTGGTATAACTTATTTTATATGTTTGTGACAATTGTTATTGCAAAATTAACCGGAAAATTCTGGGGAATGTCATTGAGTTTTAAAAATTTCTTTGTAACTCCGTTTTTAAACGGTCATCAATTTGATTTGTCTTGCCCTTTGTGGTTTGTAACTCAATTGTTTATGACATTGATAACTTTTCTGTTTGTTTTCAGAATTTCGAAAAAGACAACAGAAAATAAATATATTCATCTAACAATTTTCACTATATTAGGAGTTTTGGCAATTCCGTTTGATAAAATCTTTCCGACAACTCCTGTGATGTTGGTTGTGATAAGAACAATGATGTCATTATTTTTTGTTTATATCGGCTATTTTTACACTCATTATATTAAAAATAATTATGATATTTTTACACCAAAATGGTTTAGCGGAATTGTAGTGTTGCAATCAATTTTGTGGTTGTTTAACCGAGATTTTAACCCTGAACAAGGAATTGGCTTGAGTTATGTTCTTGTTTGGGGAAGATTTGATAATCAGTTGATTGTTCCGATTTTGACCAGTTTGACCGGAATTTGGGCTTCTTTATTTGTTGTAAAAATATTGTATCCGTATTTGAAAAATGTGAAATTTATTCAAGATATGGGAAATGTTACTTATCATATTATGGCAAATCACCTGTTTGTAATGTATATAATTACAGCGATATTTTTGAAAATTCATGGAATACCAATTACAGAGCGAGCAAATCACGATATTTATTGGATTTATAATCCTGTTCAAACAACATATTTGTATTTTGTTGTAACAATGATTGTAACAACGTATATTGGGGTTGGATTGAAGAAATTGCATAGTTTATTTGAAAATAAATGTAATATACCACTTGAAAAATCTGAAAAATAGTTTATAATAAAACAGAGGGTGGAGATGTTTGACATCTCCTTTAATGTCCCCCTATTTTGTTGATTTAAGAGTTAATACGATTGCTAATATAAGTATTAACTCTTTTGTGCTTATTGCAAATATCAACTTTATCACCTCCTGCATATCGGTTTTGCAAATTTTGAGTTTGAGCCGCAGAGATATGGATTATGATAAATTTGGGGAGCATTTGCCCTCTGTAATTTAATAATATTGCAAAATGTAAAAAGGTAAATCCACTGGATTTAGGATTTGGGAAATTAAAAAATATTCTCCATTTGTTGTTATCCTGTTTGCTAATACGTATATTTATCTTTTTTGTTAAAACATAAATATGGCGATGATATTGAAGGTTTTTAATTATTTTTTGTTATATGTTTTGCAACTTTTTCAGGTGCATAATTTAGAAGGGTTATGCAATTTGTTTAAGAATTTTTTTGTAGGGTAATAGAGGGTTTTATTGATGAGCAGTTTTTATAAATCATTAGCTATAATTTTGTTTTTATGTGCTATTGCTTGGGGATATGTAAATTATCGAACAAATACTTATGTTACGGCAGAATTTTCTAATTTGCGCCCGTTTCATAGTTTTGCTCCAATATATTATAACGGGTTTAAAATAGGTAGAGTTGTTAAAGTTAAACCTAATAAAACTTATACATCAACAATCGTAACAATGGAACTTCATCCGTATGATTTGAAGTTGCCTGTTAATATTTCTGCAAATTTGAAAAAAGAGAAAAACAGATGGGGTAGAAAATTTGATTATATTGACATAATGTATCCAAAAGATCCTTCTATTTATTACCTTAAAGATGGTGACAGGATTTCAGGTAAAACAACTGTTGATATAGAATCTTTCTTTGCAAATCAAGATCCGGAAACATTGGAACAAATGAGATTGGATATGGCAGAAAGTGCAAAGAATTTGAATATAACTTTGCAGACAATCGGGGATTTGTTCTCAACTCTAAATGATATGGCAGTTGGAGTAAGTCCGAATATGGTAAAAGCTTCAAAAGATTTTAGCGAAACAACAGGAAATTTTGTTAAGGTTTCTGAAAGCGCAACAGATATTGCAGACAATATGACCGGACTTTCAAATAATGTTAGTGGTGCTTTGTCGTCAGAAAGAATGAATACCACTGCTCAAAATGTTCAAAACGTTTCTGATAACATAAATCAGCTTTCAAAAGAGATGAATAATGCAATTCCGCAAATGAATTGTTCATTACGACAGATTAACGGAATTTTGTATAATTTAAACGAAATGACTGCAGGCATGAATTGTACTATGAAGAAACCTTTTGGTGGAATGCGAATGATTTTCGGCAGTCCTGTCAGCAATAAAAAATGTGATTGTAGATAGCACATAAAATATATAGCCAATGTGGGGAATGTTTTTTTTATAATCTTAATTTAATATTTAAGGGTAATTAGAAGTAGAGGAAAGTATGCACAAAGGAACAACTCTCAAAATTTCATCATATATAGTATTTATAACGACATTTTTGATAATATCGGTATGTTGTTTCTTGGATTTTAAATATTCAACTAATATATTTGTATTTGCACTAATTCTCAGTGCAATAAATTCGTTTTTATTCTTTTATGTTTACAAAAATAGAATTTTTGTTGAAAAAGAAAAGACAGAAAACTATTTGAAAAACGAATATCAGAACAATGCAAAAAACTTAATGACAATGTTGAATAATATGCCTGTTATTGCGTATATAGTTGATACGGAGTTTAACATCAAGGCATGTAATGCTGAAACATTGGATTATTTTAATCTTGAGTTAGGGAGTGATGGTCAGATTAACCAACTGACCGCAGATATTTTTGAGGGGGAAACTATGGAGCAAATGAGGGAAGAAAATGAACACATTATCAAAACGAAAAAGACAGTTGTTACAGAAAGACCGATTAAACTAAAAAACGGTAAACAAAATTGGTTTATTATTAGAAAAGTTCCGATTTTGGATACAAATAACAATGTTTCAAGATTTGTTGTTTTTGGC
>CALEJY010000103.1 GCA_937898445.1 uncultured Candidatus Melainabacteria bacterium
TTTATTTTTGTGTTCCCAAATTCTTTTAATTAAATTTGATGTAACACCTATATACAAAGTCGAATTATAACGATTTGTTATTATATAAATGTAACCTTGCTTGTCCATCCAGATTTCCTATTTTCGTCATTCTAAGTATCTTAGCGACCATGCGATCCTTCGCTAAACGCTCAGGATGACGACCATATTAGCTAAAAAAGAACGGGAGTTCCCGTTCTTTTTTCTGTGACAATACTGTCTATGTAATTATTATAAATTAGATAAGTTGAAAAGTAAAGCCATTTATTACAATATGTTATAATTAGCTCTTTACTAAATCTGTCGCATATTCTGAATATTGGCATTTAACATCTGTTGCAGTATCTGCTAAAGTAGAGTTAAATTCTTTTGCTAATGCGGTATATTTTTCAGATATTTTGTTTTTCTTGTCTGTATTTGTTTCTTTAGCAAAATCCTTTGCATAGCCGTCAAGTTTAGTTTTCATTGAGTTTAAAGATTTTACATCTTTTTGACTTTGTGTCTCTAATTTCTTTTCAGCACTTGTTTGAGCATTTTCTAACTCTTTCTTTTGAGTTTCCATTTTTTCTAATTTGGCTTGACTTTCTTTTACTGTTTTGCCACTATCTTGAAGCTCTTTTGTATATTTTTCTTTATCGGCATTCAAATCTTTTAACTTAGCCTCAGAATCACTCTTAGATTTTTCGGCATCAGCTTTCTTTTGCTTAGTTTCACTAAGTTCAGTTTCTTTTTGTTCTTTCAAAGCTTCTAAAGAACGTTTCTTAGATTCTAAAACACTTGTATCTTGTTTTGGTTCTGCCCCCATCGCTTTCGCAATTTGAGTATCAACATCAAGAATTTGCTTAGATATATCTCCAATGCTTGTTTCCAAAGAACTTATTTGAGACCCTAATTTATTAATTTGTCCTTCTTGTTTTTGAACATTTTGCTTTTCAGTATCTATGCTTTCATTTGTAGTTTTCAAGCTTGTTTTTGCTTTTTCTTCATTAGCTTTTGCTTCTTCAACCTCTTTTTGAAGTTTTGGAGTTTCTGTTTCTATTGTCGCAAGTTTATCCTTTATACCCTGCAAAGCTGTTTGAACATCACCAGAAGTTTTGGCACTATTCAATTGGCTCAAAACTCCACTCATATCAGAAGTTTTTGTTCCGCCTGCTCCATCTGGTTGTTTTGTACCTGATGATTTGTCTGTTTTAGCAGTAACCAAAGAACCCAATGTTTTATTCAACATTTGCATTGCAGCTAATGTGTTCATAAATTTGTTATCAGAACTTTGACAATTATGAGCCTTTGGAGCTACGACATTATTATTTACTCTCACCCTATTTGCATTCAATTGATATCTTTGCATTGCAATAGAGTTGCTATTAAATTGTTTAGCATTGAAAATTGCACCGGATCCAACCGCAGTACGTTGCGCCATAATTCCATAACTTACTCCACCTGTCGCTCTTTGAGCAGTAGCCAATCCTTGACTTACGCTCGCTTTCAACGTAGTAGATGTAGAACCTGTCTTTGAGGTTGCGCTATTTTGTTTTAATTGTAGCTTGGGTAAACCAGGCATTGTTACAGCGGTCATGATACATCTCTCTTTTTATACTCTTATACATGTAAAAACATCTCAAATCGGTCGATTTCACAAACTATCTAATTCGTTACATTTATTAACATGTCGTTTTTCAAGCATAAATTTATTTTTCTACTAATTTATATTATTCCCATATTTTTATAAAAAAATTCAAATTTTAACATATTAACAACATTAACAAGAACAAAATAACCATGCCCTGCCATGCTTAGACTTGTTTCAGAATATGCAATAGTTTTTAACACTTGCTTTACAAAAATTATGTAAATTTTTTAAATCTCGTTCTAATCGGTATAAATTGCCACCAACTGCCAATCTTTGGATTTACGCAAAAATTAATTGTAAAAAGATTAGAAAAATTAAGAAATTTTTGTTATTTTTTCGTTGCTTTATTCTATGATAATTATACAAATATCTTGGGAGCGGGGATGGTTTTTCAAAACTTCGCTCATATTAAAAATTTTCAATCCTAAAAAGAAGT
>CALEJY010000104.1 GCA_937898445.1 uncultured Candidatus Melainabacteria bacterium
AATCATCGTCGCAAAATCAGGTGTTGCTTTGTCAAGAATGCGATAGAAACCAGTGATACGCTGCTGATCATCTTTTTCATTCTTTCCATTCCACAAGCAATAGCTGACCGCCGAGAAAAATGCATACTTTTCATCAGACTTAGTCGGAATTTCAAATTCAGCATCAGGATTTGTCATAATCTCTTCGATGTTGTCAAAGTTCTTCTGCAACTTATGGAAAGCCATGAACTCAGTTCCAACACCAGGTCCGACCAAACCATATACAATCTTCTGCAGAACTTCAGGTGTATTCTTGAAAATCGAAAGCATATTGCTGACTTTTTCCCAAGACCGCGGAGAAGGCCATCCAGCTTCAAGATTTTCACCGTCCATCTTGAACAGATTAGACGGACGATAGTTGATATAGCCAACAACTGAAGGATCAATACTATTTTCAACAGCCCACTGACGCCAATCTTCAACATTCGGTTCGAGATCGATATGCATGAAGCGGTTTGCAAGAGCAGAGCTCATCGTCTTCACAACTGCACGATCACACGTACGATTTCCAGCTGCAACAATGAACCACTTGTCGGGCAGATGATAGCCAGTATTCGGAACCATACGATCAAGAATTACACTATAAGCTGCGACCTGGACATCAGCTGGAGCTGCAGTAATTTCATCAAAGAACATAATTCCAGCAGAATTCTTGTCAGTCGGCCAAAAAGCTGGAATATTCCATTTAGTCGAATTATTTTCAACAGAAGGCAAACCGCTAAAATCACAACGATCCATCTGAGGCAAACGTACATCGACAAATCCAATGCCAAGCTTTTCAGCAATATGTTTGACGATCGTTGACTTACCAATACCAGCGCCTCCACGAAGGAGGATAGCTGGAAGCTTATTTGCTAGCGACGGATTATCGATAAGAGCCTTTACAGTATTTTCGATAATGCTCGATGCATCTTCAGAAGAAACAACATTATGGTTATAATCTTTATTGTTCATAGTAGTTATCTTTAGTAGTTCGATTTACATTAATATTATAACAAAATTTCTAGATAAAGTTAACTAAAATGTTTCAGAAAAATGAATTGTCTAGGATTTAAACTGTCAATATAGATATATACCATTTCTAGAACCGTTTAACCCATGAAGGATTCGTTTTAAAAATATACAAAAAGGTTGTCTTTAATGACAACCCACATAATTAACTTTAAAGGTATTTTAAATTAAACTCACGATTTCCCTGTCTTTAAATTACGACGCAAAACTGGATCTTTAAGCATATCATGAACAGCTTCAAGTTTAATTTCATTTATTTTTAGCATGAAACCTTCATTTATTTTAGGTAGTATTATAGCTTCAATAGCTGAATTAGCTTCAGTCAAATATTTATCAGACCGTCTACAAACTTTTTTGAACAACTTATCACTAAAAAAATTTTTTAGATCTTCAGGAGAAATTACATCTTTAGAATTAACTGTGCCAGGCAATTCTAATTTCCATTTTTTAGCAATATTGTCAAATTTGCAAACATATTTAAAATCAGTATCAAGATCTACAAATGATATTGTCACTAATGAATCATAAGCATTCAGTATACTGCTAGCTAATTGTTTTTCAACTTCCCAAATATATGGAATTGATAATTTATTCCATCCAACTTCTTGAACTTTTTTGAATATTTCTAACCAAGACTTATCTCTAGGTGAATTAAAACCAAAACATGTAATATTTTTAATATCAATTGTCATAGTTTTATTTACTTACTTACAAAAAAAATTGACGAAAAAAAATGCTAGGTCTGGCAAATGCTAGGCCTGGCATAGAGTTCACTTACAAAAAAATCAGATTTTGTATGATATTGTATTGTTATTGTTGATAAGCTTGAATGACTTCCATCCAAAATCCTTGCATGCTTCTTCAAATGAAATGACACGTGTTTCAACTAAATCTGTATTCACAATACAATCATAAATAAATCGTTTATTTGTTGCATCTAATATTGATTTGCAAACAGACCAAGAACGATTCTTAGCTAGCTTTTCACGAATTTCAGGTTCAGGATAAGTTGATAAATCAATCTTTTCCATTGGAATATTTATTCGTTTATTGAGATCTAGATATTCTTTTCCATCAATACATTGAGGCATATTTTTATTTCCTTATTGATTTTCCCAAGACTTGATTTCATCAGCTAACAAATTTCTGATATTGCAAACACCAAGTGTCACAGTTACATTGCAACTGAAAAGCTTCTTTTTTCCTTGCTCCCAAGCTTCAATGTCATCAGACGAAACTTCATTGACATTTTTATCAACTAAAATACTGAAGATGAAATTGCCATTGTATTCATCATATTCCCAATCATGTACTTTAAAAGATAAATTAAATTCATCACAAACAGCTTTCAATGCATCATCGATTGTATTAAATTGAGCTCTAATTGGTTGATAATTATTATCTGCTATCAAAATATAATCACCAGTTTCACCATCAGTGAAATTGTCTTCAACTACATATATATTATATGCTTTGATATAAATTTTTTCGTTTGCATTCATATTAGTTATCTCCATTAGTTGTTCGATTTACATATATATTATAACAAAAAATCTTATATAAGTTAACTAAAATTTAAAATAGTTTTTTAGTTAACTTTCTCTAGAGATTTTGTTATAATATTAATTAAATTCTTTAATTATTTATATTTATATAATACTAAAATTTTTATT
>CALEJY010000105.1 GCA_937898445.1 uncultured Candidatus Melainabacteria bacterium
ATTTTTAAAGTTCTTTCTCCATAACTCATTTTCATGTTTATTTTCTAGAATCCCCATTATCATTTTCCAAATTTCATTCATTATAAAAGTAAATAAAGATATAAATAAACAGATAATAAAAACAGCTCTATTTTTAATTGATAAATACTGATACATTGTTGAATATATCGTAGTCATAGCAACGTATCCTAATGAAAATACAATAGTAACATATTTGGTTTCTTCATCAGCATTTCTTTTATAATAGTCAAACATTAGCTTTGCTCGTTTTAAGCAAGTGTCGCAATCCTTTTCTTCAGAAATCTGTTTTTGCATAAAATTTCCTAATTTATAGTTCTACATTATCACAAACAAATAACTTTACATCAATATAAATACCAATAACACTGATTATATCAAGCAAGCTGATTAAGTTAAAAATAAAAAGTCTCTTATGAGCCAACGAGCTACCTATAAAATTAAAAGCGTAATTTTTATATTTCATAAAATCCACCCCATACAGCCCCTCTCATTACGTGATGTGGTTTCGTGGTTGCAGACACAAGTTTTCCCAATTTGAGATTTTTCTCGGTTTAAAAATCCCCGTTTAAATAATTTAGAATGAGAGCATTCTTTGGCGAATAATGAAATGTTTTAGTGGTGTGAGGTATAAAGTTGCCAAGAAAACATTTTAGTAATCTAATGCTAAAACAATTCTATAAATCGTTTTTAATAATGTTGGATTATCTTTTAGTCTTTTAACAATTTCTTCTAAGGATGTATTTTCAGCAACATCGGAATATTTAAAATCAAAAAGTGCATTAGGAGTAATATTTAATGCTGAACATAGTTCGTCTAATGTTTCAGCAGAAACAAAATTATTGCCTAATTCTATTTGGCTTAAACTTTTAGCCGAAAGATTAATTTTCTCAGCCAATGCTTCTTGTGTTAGTGAACGGTTTATTCTTATTTCTCGTATTCTATTTCCTAAATTTTTCTTTATAGACATAGTTCCACCTTAATATATTTTGAGTAGGAGTTACACACATTGACAAGAGAGTTAATCTATTGTAAATTGATTTACAGAATTTATAGTGGGAGTGGCGTGTTATGAACAAAAACTATAAAAAGATGTTTGAAACTTTGAATGATTATTTAAAAGACAAAGTTGAAGATATTGACCAAACAATTATTGAAGCTGTTAATGCCAGAAATAATGGCAAATGTTTTAGTTTTCAAGAACATCTAAAAGGATTTGTGTATGCTCAATTAAGTGCTTTAGTGTCTTGGAAAAATATTAAAGCACATCAAACAGAATTAGATTCCTTGTTCAGTAATTTTGAAAAAGATAGATTAAAAGAAATTGCTCCTGAAATTTTAATTGAAAAAATTAGGGAATTAAAATGTTATAGCCCATATACAACCAAGAACCAAATGACTTTTTTGAAAAACAATATAGAGACCTTTGAAAAAATTGAAGATAAATATGGTAGTTTAGATAAATTTATAACGCATAGCACCCCTGCAAACATTGTCAAATTACTTGCGGATAGTAATAGTACCTATAAATTAAAATATGCAGGAGTTGCATTAGTCTGCGAATATTTGAGAAATGTTGGTATAGATATAATTAAGCCTGATGTTCATATAAAAAGAATCGTTGGTGAAGATAGATTAAATTTAATTCAATCAAAATCTGATTATAAAATAATCGAAAAATTTAGGCGACTTTCTGCTGAAATTAGTATAAGTCAGGTAAAAATGGATTACTTATTATGGAATTATTGTTCCAAAGGATATGGTGAAATTTGTACCGCAAAACCTAAATGTTATGAATGCGTAATAAAAGAGTATTGTAATAATTTCTCATTATGTAATAAATAAAAACATAAAAGGAGTAATTTATGTTCGCAGTCGTTGAAACAATATTGGCAATAATTTTAATTGGGGTATTAAGTGAAATTTTTCATTTAATAGAGTCATTTATGTCAACTTTTCCAATTTTTAAAGATTTTATCTCTATATTATTTTGGTCATTAATAGCTTTTGTATTTGTTTGTATTATATTATTTTTACGAAAAAACTATATTGAGTCTAGAAACACAACACTAGAAAAGGTAAAAGCAGAACAACAAACAATAGAAAAAATTAAACAACTGTCACAAGATTATGTAAAAGATTTTATTGAACAAGGTAAAACTGAATTTACACATGACGACTTAAAAGATTTTACGGTTATTGTAAAGTTTAAAAATGGAATAAACATTCCCAAATTAGAAAGATATTCTTATAAAGAACATGCCCTGTTATTGGATATATTAGAGGAAACTTATAATAAGTTAATAAATAATTTTGAGTTTAAGGAATGGCAAAAAAGATATTATTAAAAATTTTAGGTGGGGCGGAAAGAAAAAGAATAAAATAAGATTATTATAAAAATTACTCTTATTATCGTATAGAAAATAGTAATACATATAAAATTATTAGTGAATATACTGAGAATATTATCATGATAATGTTTAACCCCAATTAAAGCTAAAGTATTTTAAGAGTATTAGTAGAGAGATTGATGAGCAACAAATAAAATTTTGCTTATTTAACCGATGATTATGTAGAGAATATTGTCAAAAGTAAATTATAGCACTATCCAAAAGAAGATTTTAGGCGCAATTAAATGTACTGTTTTGTGAGAGAAACATAAAAAGTTTACAAATCTTCAAGTTTTATTGACGAGGATTTAAAAAATTTGTATCATGAATATGTAGGCTAGATTTTGCAGTTTTGTAAAACGCTCCGGCAGTAGAACCAGATGCCACGGTCACTAAAACAATGGTTCAAGGTTAATATAATAATGATGATGAGAACACATCGTCGCTCTACAAGGTAATAAACATTTAGAGCCAGCACACCTGATAGTAGGTATAAGGTTGATATTTATGACTAGTCTGCACTTTATCTTGGGAGTTTTAAATAGTCGCAACTTAATCTTAATTGATTAAGTTTTATCACGTTGTAGGGTACACTCTAAACGTGGGAAATTTTGGCGTTTAAAACTCCCTGAATAGACTTAAATTTTTATTTTTCAGTCATTTCAGTGATGATGTCTTTACTTCAAACACTCTTCATCTTAAAAGTAAGTAAAAGGAGATTTTACAACAATGAACGGAATGACAAAAGGGCAAAAAGTCGGGTACATTAGGGTTAGCACAATTGAACAAAACACAGAAAGTCAAAAATCTTTATTGCAAGATTTTAAGTTAGACAAAGTTTTTGAAGAAAAAGTGAGCGGTAAAAATACACAACGTCCACAATTACAAGCTCTGTTAGAGTACGTAAGAGAGGGCGATACTGTCTATGTCAAAGATTTATCAAGGCTTGCTCGTAATACTAAAGATTTGTTGGATATTATAGAATGTCTTAATAACAAGGGAGTAGGGCTTTTTAGTCTTAAAGAAAGTATTGATACTTCAAGTAATTTCGGGAAACTTATGATTACATTTTTAGGTGCAATTTATGAGTTTGAACGTGCAAATCTATTAGAAAGACAGCGAGATGGAATTGCCGTTGCTAAAAAATTAGGCAAGTACAAAGGCAGAAAACAAATTGAAAAGCCTGCAAATTTTAGTGAAGTTTACAAGAAATGGCTTAATCGTGAAATCAAATCAAATGTTGCTATACGCGAGTTAAATATTAGCGAATATGCATTCTACAAATTTGTTAGAGAGGAGAATGCTAATGGCTAAAGATTTGACTCCAAAAATAAAAAGACCTAAACGCAAAAATGGTGAGGGCTGTTTTGCGAAAAGTACTGACGGCAAATACATTGAATATAAAGTTACTTATCATGACGAATTTGGTAAAAGTAAAATAAAATCTTTTTCCAGAAAAACCAAAGAAGAATGTTTAATTGCGTACAAAAAATGGAAAGCAGAATTAGAGGGTAGATGTTCTGATGAAATTTCAGAAAACTGTACAGTCGCACAATGGGCAAATACTTGGTTTGAAAATTTTGTCATTGTCCATGTTAAAGTTACAACTATTAGTGATGATAGAAGTATTTTGGATAAACACATCATTCCAGGTTTAGGACATCGTCCATTAAAAAGTCTTACAGGTCTAAGACTTACAAAATTTTATAATGATTGTCTAAAAAAGAATAACGGTAAAGGTGGAACTCTTGACCCAAAAACCGTTAAAAATATTCGTGCGGTTGTAAATAGAATGCTTGAATGTGCATATAAAAATGAAATTATAAAAGAAAATCCTAATAAAAAAGCAAACTATCCAAAATGCACAAAAAAAGAAACGGAAATACTAACACAAGAAGATTATAATAAATTTTTCAAATACTGTATAGAAAAAGGTACACAATGGGATATGCTTATAGTGTTTTTTCTTTGTGTAGGGACAAGATTAGGCGAAGCATTGGGTT
>CALEJY010000106.1 GCA_937898445.1 uncultured Candidatus Melainabacteria bacterium
TGACGAACTTAGAAATTCGGGAGAGGGTTCTAAATCAACATTGATAGCCCCTGAAAAACTTTTTAGATAATCATTACAAATATCACCAACATTATCAGAGGTGGCTACGTGCGTAGCACCAAGTTCAGGGTGACGTGTAAATTTCACGTCATTGCAAGCGATAGCATGGCAATCCAGTCTATTTTTCAATTCTTGACTTAACCCTCTCTCGTGGTTGTAATTCACTTCGTTCAAACATCCACACTCTCTCCCTAGGAGAGAGAATATTTTCTCGTAACCAACTTCGCCTCTATGCATCTTTGCATCTAGGCATCGCATCAAAATAGCACCAAAACTATTGATATGAGAGGCTAAGCGATTGCCCCCCCCCCGATGAGCATTAATTCTTTCATTTTACCTCCTTATTTTTTATTAAAACGGTTTCGTTTGGTTTAATTTTAATCTCAAATCTCTAAATCTTGAAATATCTTCCTGAGTTCTGCCTGATTCTTGGAAAACTGCCTGAGTTGACGGGTGAACCATCAAAACATAATCCATGTGGATTTCTAAGAAATTGTATTTTCTAGGAGATTGATTTGTATTTCTAGGATAAATTTCAGCATTTGTTACCGCCAAAAATCTGCGTTCTCTGTCGTTCAACAAATCAGTAAGTTCACGGTTTGTGTTTGTATATTTTGAAACATGCACAATCCCTTTAATGTCGTGATCTGCGGTTAAAATACTTACTTCTATTGGTACTGTATCAATGTTTTTTGCCATTTCTTTATCCTCTTGTCAATATTATTATTTTTATATAATACTATATTTTGTCAAAATTGTCTATTTGTTAAATTTTGTCAATACTACCTTTAGTTCTTCCGCCATAAGCCTCGTGAACATCAACCACAGAGATAAAAGCTGACGGGTCGATTTTCTTTATAACTTCTTTCATTTTTGCCATTTCTAACCTTGAAACAACGCAATAAATAATAGTCTTTTGTGCGCCGGAATAAGCTCCGACACCGTTTATATAAGTAACTCCCAAATCCAATTTTTCCAACAATTCATCACCGATTTCGTAGGCCTTGTCACTGATTACTCTAATTGATTTTGCAGAGTTCAAACCTTCTAAAACAATATCAATAACTCTAAACGCAATAAAATATGTCAAAACCGCATACATAGCTCTGTTCCAACCAAAAACAAGTCCTGATGCACCATAAATAAATACGTTAAATGTCATAATCCATTCGCCAACCGAAAACCCGAATTTCTTTGACAAAACCAAAGACATAATTTCCGTACCGTCAAGTGAACCTTCGTTTTTCAAAACAAGTCCAACTCCGGTCCCAAGAATAATTCCGCCGAACACAGTCGACAACAACAAATCATGACTTGTCGGATGATTGTACATTCCAAAAAGGTTCAAGAACAAAGACAACATCCCAATTGCATAAAATGTCTGAATTACAAACTTTTTACCGATTTTGTTGAACGCAAGCAAGAAAAACGGAATGTTAATCAAGAAAATCAACAAACCTAAATTAATTTTCGTCAAATAGCTTGTAATAATTGAAATACCTACAATTCCGCCATCAATAATATTGTTCGGAACAAGAAAAACTTCTAACGCAAAAGCCGCAATAAAAGGTCCTAAAGTAAGAAAAAACATCTTATTTAGAATTGATAACAGTAATTCTTTTTTGCCAACTTTTTCTGTCATTACTCATCCTTACCAGTTCTTTTAATTGTCATAAAATTATTTATCTTGAAAATCGTTTTCTTGTCTTCTTCGACTTCTTCTTTATAACCAAGAATTTTTTCCAAATCAGCTTTCAAGGTAATCAAATCTTCATATTTTTTCAAAGAACCGTCAACCGCAATTGAAACATCACCTGTTTCTTCTGATACAACCAAGCAAGCCGCATCACTAACCTCAGTCATCCCGATAGCTGCTCTATGACGAGTTCCATATTTCCAACTAAGTTTTGGATCTTCAGTCAACGGCAACAAAACCCCCGCAGAAATTATCTTATCACCGTTAATAACAACCGCACCATCATGCAACGGAGTGTTTGGGTGGAAAATAGTCAACAAAAGCTCTGTTGACAAATCCGCATTCAATTTTGTGCCGACATCACTGTATGTGTTTCTCAAATCACTCTGAAACACAATCAATGCGCCTGTATGTGATTTAGATAAATATTTTGCGCTTTCAACCAATTCTTTTACAACATCGATCTTTTGTTCTGCTTTGTTATTTTGGTTAAATATTTTTGTTACAAAATCAACTTGACCTAAAAAGCCCAAAAAGCGTCTTAATTCAGGTTGAAATATTACGATTAAACTCAATGAAACAAGAGTTACGATAGATTTCAAAAACATACCGATGATTTTCAAATCAACTCTCATCATAATTTCGCTCACTGCCCAAGCGCAAACCAAGATTAACAAGCCTTTTACAAACTTTTCAGAAGATGTGTTTTTGATAAATTTTCTATACAAAAACAACAAAAGACCTGCCAAAAAGACTATCTGAATAAAATCAGACCAATTAAAAGTCATTTCTAATGTTGAAATATATTTGAGTATGTATGTAAAAATATCGTTAATCATTTTTCAACCTGTCAGGGATTATGTCGTGAGCAATCAAATCTTTCAAACTCTCTCTCTTTACTATAATATCAGATTGAGAATTATTTACAAGTACCATAGCCGGTTTTTGAACTCTGTTATAATTTGAAGCCATAGAATAGTTGTAAGCGCCTGTGTTGTAGACACATAAGATATCGCCTTCTTCTATTTCAGGGAGCTTAATATTTTTTATCAAAATATCGCCTGATTCGCAAAATCTACCGGCAATCGTAACTGTTTGAGCAAGTTCATAATCCGGTTTGTTTGCGATTTGCGCATCATATTCAGCCTGATACATAGAAGGTCTTGCGTTATCTGCCATTCCGCCATCTACTGCAAAATATGTTTTACCTTTCGGTACTTGTTTTGAACTGCCTAATGTGTACAAAGTCACACCAGACGTAGAAATTATACTTCTTCCGGGTTCAATAAATAGAGCCGGAGCATCAATTTTGTATTTTTCAATACATTCATACAATCTTTTAATAACAATTTCAGCGATTTCATAAGTTGAAGGAGGGCAATCTGCTTCCACATATTTTACGCCTAAACCTCCGCCGATATTGATTTCATCCAGTTTTAAGCCAAATTTTTCATCTAATCTTGCGATTTCTTTTACCAAAATTTCAATTTCGTCACCATAAATAGATGTTTCAAAAATTTGAGACCCAATATGAGCGTGAAGCCCATGAAGCTTCAAGTTTTTATAATCATTTACAATCAATTCAACCGCATCATCAATTTGAGTTAAATCAAACCCGAATTTTGAATCCAAGTGTCCGGTTTGAATGTATTCGTGCGTATGGCACTCAATTCCCGGAGTAATTCTCAACAAAATATCAACAACTTTTTTATTAGATTTAGCAATTTCATTCAACAAAGACAATTCAAAGAAATTATCAACAGAAATTCTGCCAACACCTAATTCAATAGCAAGAGAAAGTTCGTCATAAGACTTGTTATTACCGTTAAACAAAACTTTTGACATATTGGCACCGGATTTATATACAGTAAAAATTTCTCCTGCAGATACAACATCAAACCCAAAACCTTCACTCGCAATCAATGCAGAAGAAGCACTGGAGCAAAGAGCTTTTGAAGCATACATCATATTGACTTTCGGATAGCCTTTAAAAGCATCTTTATAATCTCTACAAATCTTTCTAATTGTAGCTTCATCAAGAACATACAAAGGAGTGCCGTATTCTTCGGCTAATTTAACCAAATCACAACCGCCAATTTCGATATTTCCGGCATCATTTATTTTAGTTGTTATGGGTTTTAAAGACTGATTTGTGCTATCCATTTGTACTCCTTCTTCTTATATATCAAGGATAACACAATTTTATAAAAATTAAAATAGTAAGAATAATGTAATTAACAAAGAATAATAAACCATCAAATTCCTTGCTTGCAACAGTCTAAAATAAAATTCGTTCACCTCTCCGCCACAGGTATAAGTTTTCAAAGAATTATACATTCTAAAAACTAACGGGATTAATACAAACGTTATCAACAAACAATATTTTTTTGTCATTATCGCCAAAAGTATAGTAAACAAATACCCCAACCCATAAACCACAAAAACTCCCTTCTGCGCAAGAGATTTATTTCCAATTCGACAAGCAATAGTTTTTTTATGCGCACACATATCGCCTTCATAATCCAACAATGTATGAACATACATCAAGCCAATCGTAAACATTACAACCGCTAAAGACATCACAAAAACATTTAACGAAAAATGTTTTGTCATAACAAAATAAGTTCCCTCAAATAACAACGGGCCAAACGCAATTCCAACCGCAATTTCACTCAAACCTCTTTGAGAGAGTTTTGCATAAATTAATGCGATAATCCCACCAATTATAGCTAATCCAATTACCGGAAAACCGCATCGCAAAAAAAGCAAAAAGCCACAAACCGTCGCAATTGACAAATAAGTTATCACAACTTGCAAAACGTTCTGCAACGTAGCTTTTCCCTCTTTTATATAAGCACACTTACACTTTTGAGAATTTTCAGGCAGTGATTTATAATCCACATAATCATCAAACAAATTTGTTGCCAAATGCGCACACGCAATCCCAACCAAAGCAATTACACCATTCAAGATATTTCCGTCGTGTTTTATCGCATAAGTAAAAACCACAAGCCATGACAAAACCGTCATTGGAAGTGAAAATATACGGGAATTTTTTAACCAAAACCAAATTTTATTTATCATAAAAGCAAGTTTTCCACACCTTTGACCGCTTCATAACTTGCGCCTGCCTCAAGCATTTCTTCTGCTGACAAGCCAAATAACGTAATCAAAGAATATGCCTCCTTCACAGATGAATTTAGCATATCAACCGCCATTTCAATAGCGTCTTGTCGGCTAAGATTGGTAAACTGTTGGTTTTTACCCTTATAGATAATTCTTTTTTTCGACTTACCCAACCTATTTTACCCCCATAGCCAATAATGCAGCTCCAATCATTCCGGAATAATTACCGGCAGAAGCTTTTACGACTTTGAACGGTTGAGTAACAATTTGAGAATTTGCCTCTTTTTCAAGATATTCAATATCAACAAATTCAGCCATAGAACCTGATAACACAACAACATCCGGATCAAAAAGATTTGCTAACCCGATTATGCCTTCCAAAATATCGTTTTGCCATACATCAAAAATCTTTTTCATTATCGGTCTATCAATATGTTCAATAACATCATAAGTTGTAATTTCTTTATCACCGGAAATTTCTTCGGCAGTTTTTTTCAAACCAGTACCTGATGCGTAAGCTTCAAAGCAATCCCAACTTCCGCAAGTACATTTTCTGTGTTTGTCAGTACGCATTTTAAAGTGCATTTCGCCTGCCGCACCGCTTTTTCCTTTATACAATTTACCGTCAATAATTATTCCGCCACCAACACCGGTTCCGAGTGTAATCATAACAGAATATGGCATATTTTTAGATGAACCGATAATATATTCTGCCCACGCAGCACAATTTGCGTCATTTTCAACAAAAACCGGCTTTTTACTTAATGATTTAAAATCCATTGTAGGATATTCTTTGGCAATATTTCCAGTAGAACCTAAAATACCGTCATTAGTTTTGTTTACAGCCCCACAAGTTGAAAAAGCAATAACATCAACTTCTTTGTCGTGTTTTTCAATAATTTCTTTAAAAATAGCTTGAATTTCAGCGAAAGTCTTTGGAGTATGATGTTTTTCTATTTCAGAAAGAATTTCTCCTTTTTCATTAATAATAGCACTATAAATCTTTGTACCACCTACATCAATACCTAAAGCTTTTCGCATATCAAAACCTTTCCTTATTATCTTAAAAACTTTCCGACTTTCCGGTCGTCTAAACTTTCGACCGATTGGCTCAATTAACCTCTTTGTACAAATCTTTTTGTAATCAATTGAGGGCGTGTAATTGCAGAACCGATTACAACACAATGCGCACCAAGTTCAAACGCTTTTGTAACTTCTTCCGGCTGCCAAATTCTACCTTCCAAAACAACAGGCAAATTTGTATTTTTAACCAACTGTTCCAAAAGTTCAAAATCAGGTCCATCCCCTCTATTCTGAGAGAATTGAGTATATCCTGATAAAGTTGTAGACAAGATATTTGCGCCTAATTTTGCAGCATTCAAACCTTCTTCCAAAGTCGAAATATCAGCCATTGAAACTCTGTTATTAATTCTCACATATTTAATCAAGTCTTCTAATTTTGCACCATTTGGGCGTTCTCTCATAGTTCCGTCAAATGCGATTACATCTGCGCCAGCCTCAACAAGTTCAATAACCTCTTTTGTTGTCGGGGTTATATAAACAATTTCCTTGTAATTTGCAGGAATTACATTAGGCTTTGTTAAAGCGATAACGGGGATATCAAACAACTTTTTAGCATTTCTTACATCCCTTGCTCCTGCAACTCTCAACGCACCTGCACCGCCTTTTACAACGGATTTCATCATTGCGTTAATACAATCTTCTTGATACAAAGGTTCCGCAGGCATTGCCTGAACAGAAACCACAACTTTTCCTTCTAAACGATTAATTATATTCATACAATTATTATACATTAAAAATTTATATTTGAGGTATAATATTTGAAAAGGTAACAGGACGATAAGACGATAGGTCTATAAGTCCATATAGTGAGAGTTTAAAAACTTAAAATTTATATAGAGAGGTTCTAATATGCAAAAAAGCACAGTAAAATATCCGTTCCTTACAGAAAATGTAGAAATTTACGAAAGAGAAAACGGGCATAAAATCGTTTTAGCTCATAAAGAAGGTGAACTTGTAAACATTAGCACTTGGGTAAAAACAGGTTCTATCAACGAAGATGACAAAATCAACGGAATTTCGCACTTTTTGGAACACTTGATGTTTAAGGGAACTCACAAACACAAAGCAGGATATTTTGACAGAACTTTGGAAGCAAAAGGAGCTATTGTTAACGCTGCAACTTGGAAAGATTATACTTTTTACTATGTAACTCTACCAAAAGGTGCAGAAGACAAAGATTTGGATTTAGCTATCGAACTTCACGCTGATATGATGCTTGATCCAGTTTTGCCGGAAGAAGAAATCGGTTCTCCATTTGACCTTAACAACCCAAAAGTTACAGACAAAAGGGAACGTCACGTTGTAATTGAAGAAATCAGAATGCGCAAAGACCAAAACTGGACTAAAGTTTATAACGCATGCAATTTCAATATGTACAAAAAACACCCTTACAAAAGAGATGTAATCGGCACTCCTGAAATCATTTCTCAAGTAACTCGTGACGAGATTATGAATTACTACAAAACATTCTATTCTCCTGAAAATATGACAACAATTATTGTTGGAGATTTTGATAAAGACAAAATTCTTGCAAAAGTTGAAAAAGAATTTGATTTTAAAGGTCGCCCAAACGCTCCAAAAAGAGTAAACGAAATAGATACTCCGACTGATCACACTATTGTCGTTGAAAACAAAGGTCAAACAAATACATCATATTTGATGATAGGATTTTTAGGACCAAAAGCTAATCAGTTAAAAGAAAATATTGAACTTGACATAATTAGCATTATTTTAGGCGAAAGCACAAGTTCAAGAATGTATCAAAACTTGATTGAAAAGCAACCTGAACAAATCTTTATGTTAGCTAATGCCGAACATTATCAATTCAAAGACGGAAACAATTTCTTTGTTCAAGCAAACTTTAAACCTGAAAAGAAAGATGTTGCAATTAAACTCGTAAAAGAAGAAATCGCAAACCTTATTAACAACAAGATTTCAGAAGAAGAACTTGAAAAAGCTAAAAAGAAAATCAAATCACGTTTTGCATACGCTGCAGAAACTGTTTCTGAAATCGGGGAAACAATCGGTTACTATATGACAGTTTGTGAGGATTTGAAATTAATCGAAGATTATCTAAAAGACTTAGATGCAATTACAATTTCTGACCTTGAAGAAACTGTAAAAAAATACTTAAACATTAATAACGCAGTAATTTCAATCCTTGAGCCTGAAAAATAGAATATAAGAGGAATTATGCAAGAAGCAACAACTCAAGAAAAAGAAGAACTTGAAAAAATTCGAGAAAAATGTCTTAATTGTCAAAAATGTTCATTAGGCAAAACAAGGACTAATATTGCTTTTTCAGCAGGAATTCCGAACCACAAACTTATGCTAATCGGCGAAGCTCCGGGATATTATGAAGATCAGAAAGGTGAACCTTTTGTCGGCAAAGCAGGACAATTATTAGACAAAATTTTTGCCTCAGTCGGTTTGTCACGTCAAAAAGATGTTTATATCTGTAACACAATCAAATGCAGACCACCCGAAAACCGTGACCCGTTACCCGAAGAAAAAGAAGCTTGTCGAGAATATCTTGATGCACAAATAAATATCTTAAAACCTCGAATAATCCTATTATGCGGGAGAGTAGCAGTGCAATCAATTTTATGCACAACACAAGGGATTACCAAAATCAGAGGCAAATGGTACGAAGGTCCAAACATGTCAAAAATGATGCCTATTTTTCACCCATCATATTTACTAAGAAATGATGCTCGGACAAAAGGTAGCCCCAAATGGCTTATGTGGCAAGATATTCAAGAAATCAAGCGAGTTTATTCTCAAATGGATTAATAAATTTTTGCAAGTTTGAATAAATAATCTTCTTTTGCTCCGGATTTAAAACCAGTCGGAATAAAGTTTTCTTTATATTTTTCAACCGCATATCTATCTGTCATGCCAGAGATGTAATCAGTTACAATGCGTTCAATTTTACATTCATCGCAAACAGGTTTGAGCATATCACAATATAAGAAAAACAATTCTCTAATTACATTACGAGCTTTCTTTTCTTCCAATTTTGCAGGAGATGCGTCTTCATAAACATTTTCAAACATCCACTGTCTTAATTTAGTTGTATAATGCCAACCTTCTTCACTCATAGAAACTTCAGGTTTTCCGATAGAATTTACAACGATTTCATTAATCATTTTACTCAAACGTTTACTTTGAATAGATGTAAAATACTCAATACAATCTTTTGGCAAATCGCTTTCGGCAATAATTCCTGCACGGATAGAATCTTCTATATCGTGGTTAATATAAGCAATTTTATCTGCTAATTGAACAATTTGAGCTTCAGGAGTTTTTGGAGTATAACCCCAAGTGTGAGTTAAAATCCCGTCAATAGTTTCTTGACAAAGGTTCAAATCTTCCAAAACTTCAACAACTCTTACACTTTGAATATTATGGTGAAAACCGCCTTTCACAAGTTCATTCAAAACACCTTCGCCACAATGCCCAAATGGAGTATGCCCCAAATCGTGACCTAGTGAAATTGCCTCAACCAAATCTTCATTAAAATCCAATGCTCTTGCAATAGATCTGCCGATTTGAGAAACTTCAAGTGTATGGGTCAAACGAGTTCTGAAATGGTCATCAAAAGGTGACAAAAACACTTGCGTTTTATGTTTCAAACGTCTGAAAGCTTTTGAGTGCAATATTCTATCCCTGTCACGTTGAAACTCTGTTCTCATAGGACAAGGTTCTATTTTCTTTTTTCTACCTTTTGAAAAACGACTTTTTGTCGCATATTCATTCAAATTATCAATTTCACGTTGTTCTAATTTATATCTTATTGTATCTTCTGTTTTAATCATTATTATAATCCTCTACCTGCATTCTATCAGAAATTTATGAGATGGCTATACTTTATCTGATTGAGGTTTGAACATATCTTTAACCTCTTTTGCGTGGAAAGACACATCCAACGAATATTTTTTACGAACATTGTCGACTGCCTCACCAACTTTATTAATAGCCCAGCCGGAAATCAAACCAAAGAACATCGCTTTTCCACCGGAAATTAACCTTGCAGTACAATATAGAGAAGTTGCAATCGCACCGATTGCCGGAATTCCGTATTTCAAAGATGCTGAAATCTTTTCGTCTTTTCCATCAGCTTTATTAACATAATAGCCTACAGCTCCAACTGTTCCAACAATTGACAAAACATCTGTCGGCGCAGAGCCTAACCTCAAATCCCTTGCTTTGTCAACATACTGAACTGTTTCAATATCAATTGATTTATCAAGTGATTTAATTGCAGATTGAACTTTAGATTTCAATTTCAAATATTCGTTTCTAGGCAAATATGCCTTGTATGTAGTTAAAATTTCTTGTAATTCACCTTTTGAACTCTTTGAAATTATATCTTCTACTTCTGCAACGTATGAAGAAATTGATTTTACTGCATCTTCGTTATAGCCATATTCTTTAGAATTTTTCGCAAAACTATCGCTTAATTTTTTCAAATTATTTTTAATAACTTTGATTGTATTGTTTCTTTGTGTAAGATGTTCGTCATCAGAAAGCTTTTTATATTTATTCAAATTGTTACGCAAACTAGACATAATATCGTTTGTCGCAGCATCTTTTGGGTTTACGAATTTTTGAATATTGTTAAGAGCCGTCGATGTCGCTTTGTAGTTGTCGCTTATATCGTGAGTAATTAATTGTCTTAATACTCCGGTTTTGTTTGCCAACTTCATTTTTGCAGGCAACATATAATCCTCTGCAATAAAGGTTTGCCACATGTTTTTTGATTTAAAGTTTTTTACATCTTTTAAACTTGCATCCCAGAAAAATTCAAACAACCCGTCAGTCGCATTACGAACATCTTTTAATCTCGCGGTTCTAGCATTCACCCCGAAACCTTTTTCAAGATTTTCGTTAACCTTTGCAATTCTCAAACCTGCAAAATTTAAAGCATCAGCGACATTTTTATCATTAGGATGGTTTCTCAAAATTCTTTCATTTAATGAATTAAAATATTCCGTTAAATTAGCGAATTTTTTATGTGTAGAAGAATAAGAGGAGTTAACTGTTTTACGGCTTATTTTGTCAAAAAATCGTGTAATTCCTTCATGAATATTACGAGTAAACGTTCTTTCACCATCTTTTCCCCACATAATTCGCTGGCAAGCAACATCTTTTAGAGAAGTAAAATTGTTTACACTTCCGGATTTTTCAATAAACGAGTTAACCTTACTCAACGCAAATCGGTAGAAGTTTTTCAACTTGCCGCCACTTGCCATTCTGCGTTCCAATTTTACACGCCATTTATCAAGTAACTTTGCAGCCCCTTTGTTTAATCCGCCACTAAACAACGCAAGAGTTCCAAAGCCAACTACCAAAGCCGAAATTGCAATAGTTTTACCTAACAAATGACTTTTTTTATTCTTCTCATCTTCGGGATTTACGCTTAAAGGAGCATTCAAAAAATAACCGTTTTGCGGCTGAGAAAAGTCCTTAAAAGCACGACTATATGTATTATTTGTAGCTACTACATTACTAATCATACGTTACCTTATATATATTAACGCACGAAACACTAAAATTTTGCCTTTTTTATAAAGAATTGTTAATTGTAAAGAGCCTCAGCTATAACATTTGCAGCCTCTTTTGAAGAAACTTTATCAGACAACAAACGTTTAACTTCTCCCAATTCTGCAATATTTTTGGCTCTATAGTCTTTATCGAAAAGTAATTTTTCAATTTTATAAGAAATTTTTTGCACGCAAACATCACCCTGAATAATTTCAGGAACAATCGATTTATCCGCAATAATGTTTGGCAAAGAAACTCGTTTTATACATCTTACAACCAAATAAATCAAATAAAACAACCACGGACCTCTATAAGCAATAACCATTGGAGTTTGGTATAAACAAGCCTCTAAAGCAACCGTACCTGATGCCAAAATTAACGCATCAGAAACACTCAACAACGCTTGATTTTCGCCCTTTATTACAGGGAAAGGAGCTTTTTTCAAAAAATTGTTGTACACGCTATCCGACAAATTTGGTGCGTGCGAAATACAAAATTGCAAATCAGGATGTTTTTTCTGCAAATCCAAAGCTGATTTGATAAAAACATTCATCAGATATTTCAATTCAAACACTCTTGAACCCGGAAAAATTGAAACCAATTTTTTGTTTTTATCAAAGCCATGTTTTTCAAAAAACTCATCTCTATCAGCTTTTTGAGGCAACTGAGAAACTAACGGGTGTCCGCAATAATGAGTTTTTATCCCGTAACTTTCATACATCTCTTTTTCAAATGGGAAAATACACAAAACCTCATCCACATTTTTTTTAATCGTATTAATTCGCCATTTTCTACTTGCCCAAACTTGTGGCGGTATATAATAAAAAACTTTTATCCCTGCACGACGCAAAAATTTTGATATATTAAGATTGAAAACGCCATAATCAATCAACAATACCAAATCAGGTTTATATTCTTTAGTAAGATAATCAACAACTTTTTTGCCTAACATCAAGTGATCTGCAACAATCTTAAAAGACAAGCCAACTGCACCCATTTTCTTTTGGTCAGAAAAAAGTTTTACACCGGCACGACGTAAATTTTCACCGCCGACACCTTCTATTTCAATGTCATGATGAGCAGCTTTCAAAGCCTCTACAACATGTGATGCGTGGATATCTCCTGAATATTCACCTGTAATAATAAAAAGTTTTTTCATTTTTTACACAGCCATAATTACAATACCGTTTTTGTCAGCATATTCAATTACTTTTTCCTGATCAACGATAATTGTTTCATTTGCTTCAACCGCAATCAAATCAGCCTTATATTTTTTCATTGTTTTCAAAGTTCTCAATCCGATTGCAGGAATATCAAATCTCTTGTCTTGGAACGGTTTAGAAACTTTTACAACTACGGCATTTTTCTTAGCCATCTTAGCACCACGTTTAATACACATATCAGTGCCTTCTATAGCCTCAACTGCCATAATCATTTTATCTTTAATTACAACTGACTGACCAACATCGACTTTACCCATTTCTTTAGCAAGCCAAAAGCCGTAATTTACGTCTTCCATCTGTTTTTCAGTCGGTTTTAAATTCCCCAAAACACCTGATGGAATCATCAAGTTTTTGATAAAAATAGTTTGATCCAAAACAGAAATATTATGTTTTTCAAATTCTTTTACAATCAAAAGCATAACTTCGTCATCATTTAATCTTTTTACAGATTTCAAAATTTCGATAGCTCTTGCATCAAACTTATGAAGTTGCAACAAAACACGTTTATGAACTTTTCCTAAAAAAGTCACCTGTTTAATTTCTTCATCAGTAAAAATCTTTTCAATTCTAGTCATTTCACCAGGATGACAAGAATATACTTTTGAACAATATTTTTTTAATTCTTTTACATTATCATTTGCAAGGGAAATACAAATGACTTCAAACCCATTTTCTTTTGCGTGGCGAGCCATTTCTACAGGAAGAATTCCATCTCCAGCTATTAAACCTTGCTTATTTTCTAACATTATTGACACTTTTAATTTCCTCTTTTACTAAATTAATTATATCACAACTATTTTTTTAGAGAATTAATCTCATCAACTTGCGCCTTATTGAACAAAACCGCACCGCCCAACATTTTTGTATTAAATACAACCTGAGCATAACTTTCAGCAAGTTCCAACTTCAAAAAAGCATCTTTAATCGTCTTATCCCCGACAACAAACCCATGATTTGCCATCAAAACTGCATCATAATCTTTAAAATACAACGCAGTTTTTTCAACCAAATCCATTGAACCAGGTAAACCATATTCTGCCAAAGGAATTTGTCCGAAATAAAAAACATTTTCTGCCATAATCGGCTCATCCAACGCAATATGGCAACATGCAAATGAACTCAAATATGGCGGATGAACATGGATAATATAATTTACATCCGGTCTTTGTTTATAAAACTCTGCATGCAACATCTTTTCAGAAGACGGCTTTTTATTACCTTCAATCAAATTGCCGTCATAATCCATCAAAACAAGCTCATCTTCCGACAAATAACCGTTTGAAAAACCAGATGAAGTAATCAAAATCTTATCTTCATATCGAGCAGAAAAATTTCCTGAATAACCAGGAGTAAAATTCTTTACTCCGGCAAGTTTGCCATATTCAATCAATTCAGCTTTTAATTCATCTAAACTTTTCATCTACAACTGCTCCCTATCAGGGTCTTCAATATCAATTACTTCTGCATACATCATCTTTTTAGCAACCGGTTTGTTATCAACTGAATTTTCTGTATCAAAAACTTTCAACTCAACTTTTTCTTCATTGCTTTTTGCAAGTCTATCTGGGTGCTTAATTTCCATTTTTTCAAATTCTACACCGGATCCTTTTGTATCCATAGCAAGAATAAACGCAAAATACGTCTGTTGTCTTACCCAGTCATAACCAATATTTAATTTAAAATCGTCAGGACCTAACGCAACAATAAATGAGTTTTCCTGAAACATTTCACCGTTTGGAGAATCGCCTGTCATAGTAAGAGTTCCTGACCATGCAACTGTCAAATATTTGTTGATACGTAAAGCTTCTCTAATATAAACGTTAGCATGCCCGTATCTATACATATCATACATCTGCATAGGAGTACCGTCTTGATAAGCAGAAGCAAAAAATCCAACATCTTGCATCCAATGTTTGTATTGCGAATGAACTCTAGGTCCAATTCTACCAACAAATTGAGTATCTCCGGTACCATACAACGCAGCACTACCTTGTAACACCAATGCAACATTTAAAGCCATCAGTTTTTCAGGATTTGTATAATTAAACAATGATTGGTCAATATTAGCCATATATCTGGTTCTTGTAGTTCCTACATCATTTCTGGCAATATTTTCACCATGCCTGTTATAGTCGTTGTTTTGCATATAACCAAACCCGAAACGGTGTTGGAAATTCAAATCTAAACCTTTACCAATAGTAGAAGGAATTACGCCTTGATCTCGATAAATCAATTCGGCAGTATATTTAGGCATTCTAGGACCAAAGAACCATTCATCCATAAACGAATTTGCACCGTATTGTAAATATAATTTATCATCCAAATATTGTTTACCTTTTAAGATGAAAACATCCGCAGATGAACCATAACCAAAATCTGTGTAGTTCGTTGCACTTCTGTATTTTGCCAAACCACCAAAACCGATACCGCTTTTATTATTAATAATTGGCATCAATTTTAATGTAGAACCGTTTTGTAACGGAGTATCAATTACAAAACCAGGACCTGCAAACATACCCAATCTGCCACGAGAACCAAATTCGGGATAGTTTGCATCGAAAAATTCGTGTTTTTTGTTTGTGTGAGCAGAAATAGAAGGTAAGCTAAACAAATCAACATCACCATATCTGATTTTCGCTTTTTTCAAAGTTATAACATCGTGATCTTTTTTAGCGTTAACAATAATATCTCTTGTCTTAATATTTATTGCAGTATCACCTGTTCCATCCGTAATTGACGATTTTTCTTCATCATCAAGCATCATTCGGTTAAAATGGTTTCCACCAATCATCTTGGTTTCTAAATTCAAAATATAATGATCTTCTGATGACAATTTACCGTTATACAAAATAATTTTATCATCCTGCATTTCGCCGGATCTTGCTTTAACCGTCATCATTGCAGCTTTTGTATGTAAATTATCCATAAACGCATTTTCTTCGTTCATGTTAATTTGTAAAAAATCACCAAAAACATGGTTTCCGTCTCTAATTACTTCAACTTTTCCATAAGCTTTCAAGGTATTAGAAACTTTGTTATAAACCATTTTATCAGCTTTAATAGTTACATTTTGTGGCGGAAATACCAATACAGGAGAACCTGTCGCAATAATATCCATTGTTTTGTCGTCATAATCAACATTATCAGCATCCAAAACAACATCATTTGATGTAACTTGTTGTTTTACTCCGCCTTCCAATTCTAAAGTTTCATCAGATTTTGAAGTAACTTCTTCCTTATCCTTTTTAGATTTTTTGTCTTTTTTAGAAACCTTTTCATTATCGTTAACAGGATCAACGTAATTTATATTTAATTCTTTATTAAGTTTTGCGTTTTCTTCCGCCTCTAAACGTGCTTGTTCCTGCTTTTCTTTTTCAATTAATTCAAGAGCTTTTTTGTAATCTTTTTCTCTTAAATAGTTTGTAACCTTGATACGAGTTTTTTTGAAAAGCGGCATTCCCCTAACAGGTTTAATATTACTACCTTCAACAACCTCAACATTAGGCATCGTAATTCCCATTGGGGATTCATAAAAACTTTCATTAAAAAGTTTTTCCAAATCTGCAGGCGAAGTAATAGTATCAGCTGCGAAAACACTGCTTGCTGACATTGATAATATTAATGCTGTTGTTAATAAGTACTTTTTCAATTTTCCGCCTTTATACCTAAATGTAATTCAATGGGTTGTTTGGTTTTCCGTTAATTCTTACTTCAAAGTGAACATGTGGACCTGTGCTATAACCGGTTGTTCCTTCATACCCTACAACATCACCTTTATGTACGAATTGTCCTTGTCCTACTTTTATTGATGACATGTGAGCGTACAAAGTTGTAGTCGGCTTTCCATTCACTACGCCGTGATCCAAAATTACAACTTTTCCATATCCGCCATACCAACCGGAATAAATAACTTTTCCTGAATTTGAAGCATGGATACTTCCATGATTTGGTCCTGCAATATCAACACCAGAGTGGAATGTTCTGCTATTGAATATCGGGTGAGTTCTCCAACCGAACGGTGATGTAATTCTTCCGCCAATCGGGCGCATAAAGCCTGTTGATGTGATTTTTACAGTAGAACTGCCTCTGTTACGAGCAATCATACTTTGAATACTTGCTGATTGACGAGCCAATTCTCTTTCCGCTCTTTCGTAAGTCTTTCTGTCTGTTTTATACTTGCTAATCATGCTTTGGTTCATTGCAATTGCTGATTTGATGTTTCTCTGTTGAGAATTTATCTCTTGAATTGATTGAGCTAAAGCGATTTTCTTAGCCTGAACATCTCGTTTCATAGCCGCAATTCTTTGAGATTTTGCACGCACTGCAAGAATTTGAGCATAATTTTTCTTCAAAACAATTTTTTCAAAATACACAACATCCAACAAAGAATTCAAATCCTTTGAAGTCAAAATTAACTGAAACATGCCTGTTCTTTGATTTTTATAAACCTGACGAATACGTTTGCGCATATCAACATTTGCTTTGTTAAACTCCGCAACAGATGCGTTCAAATCTCTTTCCATTTGCGCCAATTGGCTTTCTAAACTAGAATATTGATTTTTTGATTTTTGCAAAGTGTTTGAAGCTTGTTCTAATTTTTGTTGGTTTTTGTAAAGTTTATTCTTTTCAAGATGCTCTAAAGCTTTTAATCTTTTAATTTTTTCATGGGTAACTCTTTGTTTATGTTGAATAGTTTTCAATTGATTGGCATCAGCAACAAGGCTTATATTACCTATAAGCAATGCCACAAATACTATAAACATTTTTTTTATAAATCTATTTATACCCACAATATACCTATTTTATCATAAGAGGCAACAGCATTAAACCAACAGTCCACGCAATAAATGTAACTGCAATTATTGCGACAATAGCTCTTTGATGTTTTCTGAAAAATTCCATTTTGTTTCCCCTATCCGTTCTATCAAAATTGTACTATAAAAATTTTTGATTTGCAAAATTTTAAGAAATCTATTAATATAGCTTTATGGAATTTATAAAAGAGGCTGTTGATAAAAAACTTATACAAAAACAAGATATCGGAATTAATCCATTTTTGCTTGAAAACAATTTCAACCAAATAGAAAAGATGACAAATTTTTTCCAAACTCCAACACCAATTCTTTTGGTAAACGGCTTTATGGGAACAGGAAAAGTTTTGGTCGTAAACCAAGCTCTGTCTTTTCTAGAAAGTGATGTAATAACTCTTAAATACAACTGCTTTGAAACGACTATTCTTGACGATATTTTGTTAGAATTTTTTGATAATTTCAAAAAATTGACAGCTCAAGGAGTTATCCAAATTCCAAAAGCAAGAACCGAAAATTTTACACAAAAAATTAACGCTTATTTTGAATCAATCGAAAAACCAGTTGTTATTGTGATAAATTCTTTTGAGCAAATTACAAAAGACAACAAACAAGAAATTCTCGATTTTATCAACCATTTAGCAAAATCCGGCAAAGTAAAATTTGTTCTTATCGCAAGAAAATTTGATTACAACGATTTTACAACCGATTTTGAAAGAGTTGCAATTTCTGCTCTTGATAAAGGTATTTTTGAAAAATATTTAAAATCAGAAGACTTCAAACAAATCGGACCGCTCTCAGATGAATTGTATAAATATTCAAGAGGATATTATTTTTACACGACTTTGTCCATAAAAATTATGCAAATCAGAAAACTAAACCTTATGGAATTTCTGTCTGGTTATACAAAAAGTTTTCTATCATTCAATGATTTTATACTAAGAGAAGCTCTATCTTTAGTAGATCCGGTGAGCGGTCATTTAGTAAGGTTTTTAACTATTATGCGTCATCCGGTAAATGTAAAACTTTTACAAACCCTACATCTTTATGATGCAGACAAAATCGCATATCTTGTCGATAATTTGGTTTTAACAAGAGAAGGCGCAATGATTTATTTACAGGATTATTACAAAGAAATCTCCGAAAACTCAATCGCCGACAATATTGCGGTAAAAATCCATAAAAGTTGCGTTGAATTATATAATACCCAACTTCCGCTTAAACCTCTTGAAAGAGATTTGTTGATTTCAAGACAAACTATGCGTTCGGAAATTGAATATCACAGTTTGTTTATTCCAAAAAAGCCGATATTGCCTCAAAAACCAATGCCGGAAGTTCAATTTATTGAACAAAAAGTAACACCTGAAATTCCGCATACAAAACAAGAAAAAGATGAACAAATAAAGAAAATTTCGTTTGTTTTTGATTCGGAAGAAAACGAAATGGCAATTATGAACAAAATTGCAGACTCTATCAATAATTTCGTCGATATTTCAGACAAAACCTCCAAAACTTTTGAAGAAATCAAAAATATGTCATTAGTAAATTTGCTAAATCTTGCCAAAAAAGAAGAACA
>CALEJY010000107.1 GCA_937898445.1 uncultured Candidatus Melainabacteria bacterium
TGGAAGAAATACTACAAAAAGAAGAAAAAATTGGTGAAAATTTGGAAAATTATCAGGCATTGAGCAAGTTTGTTCCGTCACAAAAACGCCAAAAATCAAACCAATATTTGATAAAAGAGTTGTATAAAAATAATTTGAATGATTTTGCAATATTTTTACCTCAAACAAAGCGTTCTCAATTGATAAATCAAAATTTTGGAAATAATTTTTTGACTGCGAATAAAGATTTTGAATTTATGAAAAATAATTTTTTAATAGACCAAAACACTTCAATGATGTTTGTTTCTAATTATAACGGAAAAAATATTGACGGAGTTAAGATAATCAATTTCCAAAAAGATATTTCATCTCAAATTAGGCATTGTAGAAGGGTTTGTTTGGGGTTGCTAATTCCGATTTTTGGGTTGTTGTATATTTTGTTGGCAAAAATTTATGACAAAAAATCAGGATTAATAATTCTTTTGCCTTCAATTTGTTCGGTTGTTTTTGTGTTCGGAATGTTGGGATTGTTTGGTTGTTCTGTCAACCTTTTCCACCTTCTTGCAATATTTTTGATAATCGGTTTTGGGCTTGATTATTCGGTTTTCAGATTTACAAATCCTGAAAAATCAGGCGACTCCGTATTTTTGTCTTGTATAACAACGGTATTTTCATTTGCACTGTTGGCTTTTGCAGGGTTTAAACTCATAAGTTCACTCGGAACAGTTTTGGCACTTGGACTTTTGAGTTCTTATATTTTTAGTTTAAAATTAATTAAGAAAGATATAATAAAGGGTAAAAATGAAATATAGACGTATAAAAAGGCATGTATCTCCACATATAAAGGCACTTGCAGACGCTCAAAAAATAGCTTTTGCGCCATTGACTTTTCAAGCAGTAGCGGCAATGTTAAAATTTGGGATTTTGGAATTTTTAGACGAAAATCCGTCAACTGTTGAGCAGGTTATAGAAAATTGCAATGTTTCTAAATATACGGCAGAAACCTTGCTAGAAGTGGCTTATGCTTGCGGAATTGTTGTAAAAACTGAAAACAAATATTCTACAAGTCTTGTTGGGGCAGCGTTTTTACATAACGAGATGACTAAGGTTAATTTCAATTTTACAAATGACGTTTGCTATCTCGGAGCATCAGAACTTGCAAATTCTTTTGAAAAGGCTGAACCTGTCGGGTTGAGAAAGTTTGTCGGAGATTATGAAACAATTTATAACGCTTTGCATTTGTTGCCGGAAACTATGAAAAAGAGTTGGTTTGAGTTTGATCATTTTTATTCTGACAGATGTTTTGAGGAGGTTTTGAAAATTATTTGTGAAAATTCTCTTTCTCAAATCTTTGATATTGGCGGAAATACGGGAAAATTTGAGTGTGCTTGTCTTGAGTTTGACAAAAATTTGAAAGTTAATATGATTGATTTGCCTGACAATATTGAAGAAGCGAAAAAGCATCTTAAAAATGACAGATTGAATTTCTTTGGAGTGAATGTTTTGAAAGACAATCTTCCTGTGCTTTCAGGTGCAGTATTTATGAGCCAATTTTTGGATTGTTTTTCAGAAGAACAGGTTGTGTCAATTCTTTCTAACGTAAAAAAATCTATGAAAGAAGGTACAAAAGTCTTTATTTTAGAACCTTTTACGGATAGACAATTGTTTGATGGTGCGACATATTCACTAGTTCATATTTCGTTGTATTTTACTTGTATGGCGAATGGAAACAGTAAAATGTATTCTGAAAAACGAATGATTGAAATGGCTCATAAAGCAGGTTTGAAAATCCATAAAAAGCATGAAAATATTGGAGTTCACGATTATACTTTGTTGGAATTGTGTTGAGGAAAGAATTGAGCGAAAACGATAATGAAAAATGGTTTGAAATAAAAGAACAGGCGGCAGGGCGAAAACGCTTGCTATTGTTGTGGTATATCTATAAATTTGTTGGGAAAAAGCCGGTAAAATTTATTGTGTTTTTTGTAACCCTTTTTGCGTTTTTGTGTGCAGGAAAAGTTAGAAAATATTCTCAAAAATATTTGAAAATTGCTACCGGAAATGGTGGGCTAGTCCAATCATTTAAGCACTTTTTGAATTATTCTTACGGACTTGTCGATAAGATGGAAATGTTTACGGATAACTTTTCATTTGAGGACATTTATTTTGCAGATGAAAATATTCAAAAAATGCTCTATGACGATCTTTTGAAGAAAAAGGGGTTGTATTTTTTATGTTCTCATCTTGGTAATATCAATGCGATGCGAACTTTTTTCCGCTCAGGAGAGGTTATTGATGACATCAAGGTAAATTTGTTTTTAGAAGCGCAACAATGCCAAATTTTTAAAAATTTTATAAATTCAATATCTTCCGATAACCCGATTACCGCTTATCCTGTGGAAAATATTGATGTTACGACTTCAATTGAAATTAAAGAAAAACTTGATAACGGCGAAATTCTTTTTATTGCCGGCGATAGAACTTCTGCACATAATGAAAATGCTATGTTTACATCCGAATTTTTGGGGCAAAAAATGGGATTTCCGATAGGGGCGTTCAAGTTTGCTCTAATTTTAGGTGCGCCAATATATTTTATTGTTTGTACGGCTGAAAAAAATGACAAATATAAAATTCATTTGAAAAAATTTGAATTTCAAGGAAGCCGAAAAGAGAGATTGGCGGAATTGGAAAAACAATATGTGGGATTTTTAGAAGACTTGACCAAAAAATATCCGCTCCAGTTTTACCATTTTTACGATTTGTTCATAGAATAAAATTTCATGTTAGAATTAGACTATGATTAAAACTGCGATTTTTGACTTAGACGGAACTTTATTGAATACGTTGGAAGACCTTAAAGATAGTACAAATTACGCTCTTGAGCAATTTGGTTTTCCGACAAGAACTCTTGAAGAAACAAGAAAATTTGTTGGTAATGGTGTTAAAAAGTTGATAGAACGTGCAGTTCCTGCTGGTTGTGATGTCAAAACTACAGAAAAATGTTTGGCGATATTTAAACAACATTATTCACAAAATATGTATAATCATACAAAACCCTATAATAGTATCTTAGAGATACTAAAGGAATTGAGAGATAAAGGGCTGAAAATTGCCGTCGTATCTAACAAATTCGATTCTGCGGTAAAAGAGTTGTGTGAAAAATATTTTGCAAATTTAGTTGATATTGCAATCGGGCAAGCTGATGATGTTCCGAAAAAGCCTGCACCTGATGGGGTTTTCAAAGCAATGAAAATATTAAACGCAGAAAAATCAACATCAGTCTATATCGGGGATTCTGAGGTTGATGTTGCGACTGCAAAAAATGCTGATTTGCCTTGTATTGGCGTAACTTGGGGCTTTCGTGACAAAAAAGATTTGGTGGGCGCAAAATATATTATCGATAGTCCGTTTGAGCTAATTGAAACAATCGGGAGAATGTAAATGGAAAAATTATCTGTAAGTTTGGAAGATTATATTGAAGAAATTTATATTCAGGTTTTGAAAAACGGGCAGGCAAAAGTTACCGATATTGCGAACGAGTTGAAGGTGAAAAAAGCGTCTGTGACGGGAGCTTTGAATATTCTTTCTACAAAAAATTTGATTAATTATGCGCCGTATTCGCCAATAACTTTGACTAGCGAAGGCGAAAAAATTGCGAAGAACATTCTAACAAAACACGAAAATATAGCATCGTTTTTTGTTGAAGTTTTGGGTACAGAAAAAGATGAAGCTCTTGAATTGGCGTGCAAAATGGAGCATATTGTTTCAGAAAAAATATTTAACAATATGATTAAATTGACCGATTATATAAAAAACAACGCTAAAGATGATATTAAAAAATTGTATGAAAACAATTAAAATAAGTAAAATTTAAACATCTTCTTTACCAAAATTCAAAATATGGTCAAAAATCTTTTCATTATATCTGTTATCAATTGCGCTGAATGGTAAAACTACTCCGCCGAACTGTTTTTCAACATTTTTTATAACATTTAAAGTTTTTGATTTTGGTACGTAATCCATTTTTGTAACAATGGTAAAAATCGGCAAATCATAAGCCGTTACCCATTCACGCATTTGAAAATCATTTTTTTGAATATCATGTCTGCCGTCAACAAGTTGGATAAGAGATGTGATTTGTTTTCTTTCCAACAAATATTCTTCCAAATACTTTTGCCAACGGTTTTGCGCTTCTTTTGAAACCTTTGCATACCCATAACCCGGTAAATCTGCAAGCATAAATTTGTTAGAAAAATCAAAAAAATTTATCAACCTTGTTTTACCTGGGGTGTTAGAGGTTTTGGCTAATTTTTTGTGGTTTGCAAGTCCGTTAATAAATGATGATTTTCCGACATTAGAACGCCCCAATAGTGGAAATTCAGGCAGTGTGTATTCAGGACACTGCGACAATTTTTCTGCACTTATTAAAAATTTTGCTTGCATATATTTTATAGCCATAAGTTTATTATAGCATTTAAAATGAATAAGTAAATAAGCAATAAAAAGCGTACCTTTTCATATAATTCGCTTTATGCTAAAATCAGGTTATGGAAAATGGAATTTTGTCTATAAAAATCAAGCCAATGGAAAAAGCAGATGTAGATAACGTAATCGCTATTGAAGAAAAAGCTTACGGTCCGCACCATTGGTCAAAAGATTCTTTTTTGAGCGAACTTTCTAACGATTTGGCAAGGTATTTTTGTGCGTTTAATGAAAATGGCGATTTGATTGGATATTGCGGATGTTGGCAAATTCTTGAAGAATCTCATATTACAAATATTGCAGTTCATCCTGATTTTCGTCAAAAACACATTGGAGAAGCTCTTTTGACGGCGATTATTGATGAATGTTATCGCAATATGGCAAAATATATTACGTTAGAGGTTCGTGTCGGGAACAAGCCTGCTATCGGGCTTTACGAGAAATATGGTTTTAAGTCGCTCGGAACTCGAAAGGGGTATTATCAGGATAATAATGAAGATGCCTTAATAATGTGGACAGAAAACATTTTTTACGATAAATTTAAGTTAGGATATGAAAAAAATATCGCTGATTTAAAGGGGAAAATTAATATTTTATGACTAATAACACTGCCGCACCAAAAATTAGAGTTGTAAAAAAACAGATTGAGGGTATTAGATTATCATTTGGAAGCTTATTGCTGATTTTATGCTGCACTTTCTTGCTAATTCTTGCTACATTCACTCAGTTTAATGTAACTCATTTTATCTTGCCTTCTGGGCTTTTTAGTGGTGAGCAGTTGAGTATTCAAGATTTTTTACACACATATAAACTTATTCCGCAAGTTCCGATTATAATGTTTATTGGTGCATTTTTGGGTAGAAAATTCGGGATAACAAGTGTTTTGCTTTATATTTTACTTGGTCTTTTTGTAATTCCGGTTTTTGCTCTCGGTGGAGGTCCAAAATATATTTTTGAATACAGTTTTGGGTATATTTTGGCTTATATTCCGGCAATATTCTTTGCAGGTTCAATTTTAAAAAGCGGATTTTCAAACCGAAACATCTTACACGCTGTACTTGTTGGGGTTTTGACAATTCATATTATCGGAATTTTGTATATGTTGTTTATTGCAGGATTAAAACACGATGGTTGGACATTTATGAGCGGTTGGATTTGCTCACAAAGTGGCGCAAAAATTATTTATGACCTTGTGTTTAGTTTTGCTGCAGTGTTTATTGCAAAATACGCAAAAATCGTTTTGTGGTTCTTTATGTAGATTGAAAATCTACCAGACATAAAAAGGGGTTAATACAATGAAAATTCAAAAAACAAGTTTTAGTAATCCGTCATTTGGCTCTAACAGAAAGAAATTTGATGTTCAAGGTCATATTGGCACGATGTATGATAATGGGCAAAAAGTTACATATAATTCTCAAAATATTATTGATACGGTTGAACCGAATAATGTGAAAAAAGTGCTTGTAAGTTCGCTTTCCGGTTTGAATGCGCTTGGACAAGATACATTTTGTTCAGAAACTGAATCGGCAAAAGAAATTATTGCAATGAAAGGGAATGATAATGTTAAGTTGTTGCCACTATTGTCTTGCCAACCCGGTATTGCGCAAGATACAACCGTTGCAGAAAAACTTTTGGATAAAAACAAGTTTTATGGATTGAAATTCCATCCGTCTAATACGAATAAAGCGATTAAAGATAATTTTGACATTTATTCAAAATATATTACTTTGGCAGAAAAGAAAGGGGTGCCTTGTGTCTTTCACTCCATAACAGATGGAAAATCTGATCCTGTTGAGATTATAAAACTTGCAGAACAACACCCAAAACATCCGATTATCTTGTATCATATTGATTTGGCAAGCCAACCGGAACAAATGGCTAAAACAATTGCTAATATTTCAAACTCTGTAAAAGCCGGAAAATCAAACTTGTTTGTTGACATTTCTTGGCTGACAAATTTATGGGATAATGCTGAACAGAACAAAAACACTATAAAACAAGCGTTGGGAAAACTTGGCGCAGATAGAATTTTGTTCGGTTCTGACACTCCGATTACAGAAATGGGTAATAGGGATAATTATGGCAAGTTTGCGGATTTTGTCGAAGATACAGTAAAAGAATTTTATACAGACAAGCCAAAAGAGGGTGAAAAAGCTTTGAACAAAATCTTTTATGATAATGCTGAAGAATTGTTTATTAATAAAAATTGGTTTAATGCAAAATCTCAACCTTCTAAATCAAAAGCTCTGTTGATAGGTGTTGGGGTTGGAATAGCTGCAATTGTGGCTATTGCTTTAAAATGTTTGCATGGCGCAGACAAAACTGTTGAAAATAGTACTTCTCACGTAAGCAAAAAATAATTAATATTTTTTACTTGCAAAAACAGGCGCAATAGTGGTTTTCGGCAACATTGTCAAGTGTCGGAATTTTTTCGGTACAAATTTTAATACATTTTTCACATCTCGGGTGAAAACGACATCCTGAAATGTCTTGCAAAATCGTTGGTGGTTGACCTTGAATTGTTTCAAGTTTAGAATTTTTGTTTGATGGAAGTGAACGCAAAAGTGCCTGTGTATAAGGATGTTTTGGGTTCGCAAAAAACTCATTTGATGGCGCAGTTTCAACAATTCTGCCGGCATACATAACTGATACATTGTCAGAATTTTCTCCAACAAGTGCCAAATCATGCGTAATCAAAAGAATTGATGTATTTTTGTTTTTTTGAATATCTTTCAACAAAGACATAATTTGCGCTTGAATAGTCACATCCAGTGCAGTTGTTGGCTCATCTGCAATCAAAATTTCTGCATTGCAGCACAACGCCATAGCTATAATTGCACGTTGTTTCATTCCGCCTGAAAATTCGTGTGGATAAGCCTTCATTCTCTCTCTTGCACATGGTATTTGAACTGCCTCAAGTGCTTCAATCGCTTTCTTTTCGGCCTGTTCACCTTTTAAGTTTTGGTGAATTTTAATAACTTCTAAAAGTTGATTTCCGACAGTATATAAAGGATTTAGCGAAGTCATAGGATCTTGCGGGATTAAGGCAATCTTAGCTCCCCTAATTTTTTGCATGGCTGATTGAGGTTTTGATAAAAGATTTTCATTATTATAAATTATTTTTCCGCTTGTGATTTTGGCAGTTTTTGGTAGCAAATTTAAAATACTCATTGCGCTAATCGATTTTCCGCAGCCGGATTCTCCGACGAGTGAGTGCATTTCTCCTTTTTTGAGCTTGAATGAAACATCAAATAATGCCTGTCTAAAACCGCATTCGCAATTAAAACCTAAATTAAGATTTTTAACCTCTAATATTGCCATAAACATATAATACAACATAGTTTTTGATATGTGAATAGGTAAAGCAGTTAAGATTATTAGATGCTTGGAGGCATAGAGGTCTGGTCTGTATCAGAGAAGGTACTAAGGTGATAGGACTATAGGGCGATAAGATTTAACTTTAGTGAGAGGTGAATGGTGAGTAGACCGTATCAAAAGCAGTTAGGCAGCTAAGAAGTGAAGCAGCTAAGCGAAATAAAATCCTCCATAATGAGGGAGGTGTAGGTGGGTGCTAATTGAATATTATGTATTTAATTTAGCCTATCATTACGAGGAGCGAAGCGACGTAGTAATTCCATTAATATTGTAATATGTAACTTAAAATTTGTTCAAAATGACAATAAACCTATTTGTTAACAAATATTAAGATAAATTTTATTTGGCTTATCTCTTTTATTTATAGGACTTTTCAGGTTTTGACATGGCTGAAAGTCCATGCTGGCATGCAATTTTCCAATCCAAATTTTTTTTATTAAAGTACAGGGGATAAAAATTAATTTAATTTTCTTTTCACGAGGAAAATTGAAAGGGGAAAACAAGATGAGTATTAACAACGTATCTAATTTTTATGGCAAAGATTATGCCGCTGAATTTGGTAAAAAATGGGAAGCTCAAGCAGCTGAAAACCAAAAACAATTATCTGGTATGGGCGTAACTGTTCCTATCGGAAAAACAACTGATAAAAAACCTGAATTAACAGGTTTGCAAGTTGAAAAATCAGACGTTACTGCAGAAAAAATTGACAGAGAATTAACATCTGATAAAGCTATTAAACAAGCTAAAAAAGAAGCTCAACAAGCATTTGTTGAATATGGTTCAGAAGATGGTAAAAAAGTTTCTGAAAAAGATGCAAAAAAATTAGCTAAAAATTATGTTGAAAATGAACAACATAAAGAAGAAGTTCAAGGTACTCAAGTATTTATGGACAAAAAAGCTTACAAAGCAGCTGAAAAAGAACGTAAACAAAACTACGAAAAACTTTACGATACATACAGAGAACAAGGTTTGACAAGAAAAGAAGCAAAACGTAAAGCTAACGCTCAACTTGCTGACAACGAATACATTCACGGTAGAAAAACTCGTAAATTTGTAGAAAACAACAGAGGCTATTTCTACGATGAAGACGGCAATTTCTCAAGTGACAAATTTAAACAAAAAGCAGTAGAATATGCAAACATCAATACTCAAGAAGATGAAACATTGAACTATCACTTGAGCTTGAAAGAAAGACGTGCAGCAGCAAAACAAGAAGGTGTAAATGCAAAAGTAATTAAAAATATTGCAAAAGCATCAAACCTTGATTACGAAAAAGATAACACAAATCTATATCGTACCGCATTTGTAGCAGGCACAACAGGTGCAGGTATCGGAATTGGAAGCTTGTTCCACATTGGTTCATCAGCAGCCGCAGCAGCAGGTGCAAGTTCATCAGCAACTGCCGGAGCAGGCACAGGAGCAGCAGCAAGTGGAGCAGCTGACGCAAGCGCAGCAGCCGCAGCATCAATTAATGGAGCAGCAGTTGGCGGAGCCGCAGGAGCAGCAGCAGGTATTGGCGGTGCAGGTTTCTTAGCTGACAAAGGTAAAAATGAAAAACGAGTTTACGCTCCTGGAAAACCTGAAGAACCGGCTCACAAACCAGAAACACCTGAACCTGATGTAATTCCTCCTCAAGCACCAACTGATACACCGGTTCAACCAGCTCCAGAAGTTGAAGTATCAAAACCTTGTCCTAAACAAGAATGGGAATCTGAATATTGCGATCACAAAGTTAAAAAAGGTCAAAACTGGTCAACAGTAATCTTAGGAAAAGTTGAAGTTAACGGTAAAAAACCTCAAGGCAACGTTTTGAAAGCATTAATTCACGCAGAAAAAATCAAACACGGTGTAACAAACTTCAAACTAAATACAATGCCATCAACAATGAGATTGTACACAGATTATTCAGACTTGTTGGAAAATGCTGAAGTTATGAAAAAATATCCTGAATTGAGATATTTGAAAGATGCACAAATCACATTGAAATGTAATGGAAAAGTTACAAGTCAAAACGGCAGACCAAGAACTCATTACACAGCATTCACAGGCGCAGCAGTTGCAACAAACAAATATAGCGAAGATTGTAATGGTATTGTAAGACTAAATAATAAATAGAAACAAATAAAGTTGTAATGACAACGAACCTATAAGATACTAATTATAGCATTCAATAAATATTGAAAAAAGGTGAGAATAATTTTCTCACCTTTTTGGTTTTTTATAGATGTTTTAGTGAAAAGTGAGAAGTGAAACGTGAAAAGTCTGTATCGGGAAAGTTATTTTAGTTCATATTCCCAACACTTGTGCTATTCCCCTCTCTCTCTGTGAGAGGGAGCAGTTGTTCGTGAGCGACTGCGAACGTTACAAATGCGGGAGAGGGTTCTTTTTTCAATATTCAAATCAACATTGATAGACCCTGAATCGAGTTCAGGGTGACAGTTACAATTGTAGGTCGGATTTACTAATCCGACAATGATACTGTCATCTTGAGCGGTGCTACGCACGTGGCCCACTGCCATAATATTGCATTCTTTTGACAATATTCGGGGTTGTACTGCGAAAGATCGCAGTGTTGATATCATTTTACCAACCATGCGATACTTCGGACTATTGTCCTCAGTATGACAATTTTTATTTTTGTAACAGACTTAGCCTCTATGCATCTTTGCATCTAGACATCTTGTTTAAAGCATAGTTATTAAAATCTAAACGGATAATCTTTCGGGGTTTTCCAACCGTTTTGTTGAATTAATGCAGCGCAATAGGCGTGATCTTGTACTCCTTTACCTCCATTACGACAATTTTCGTATAATGTTGATGTTTTTCCATCCCAATGCCATTTGAATGGTTCAAATCCTTTTCCTATATGGTATTTGAAATCACTGTTTTCTGAGCCGTTGCCGTGCGCAGCTTTCGCAGGATAATACATAAATAAAAATGAACATTTCCCATAGCCGGAATTTTCTTCAATACATTTTTCAGGTTTGTCAGGATAAAAAATCCATTCTCTTGAACTGTCATCAAAATGTTGTTTCATAGCACTTCCATCAGGAAAATAGACTATTAAATGTCCTGTTGAATCTATTTCTTGTTTTAAGATTTGCATGTATGGAGCAAGGTATGTGTTGAACCATTTTTGAGTTTCGGAACTTCCTTCAATGGGTTTCCCTTCATCATCCATTTGCGCACCTTCCAGGTCGTCAAACCAATCTTTTTTATCCCCATTATCGACTTCTGAACGGACAATTGCTTGATTTATGGAAGAATAAAATTTGGCTAATCTTGTTTCTACTACTTTTTTTCTTTGGTTTGCCATAAGTGTTGGAATGGTTAATGCTGCAACTACACCGATTATTCCGAGAGTGATGAGAACCTCCGCTAATGTAAAAGCATTTTCTCTTCGTGAAAAGTGAGAAGTGAAACGTGAAAAGACCGTATCGTTGAAGATGTTGTGCAATTTTTTATAAACTTCTTTATTTTTCATTAGATCTCTCAACAAAAAGATAAATAACATTATATATAAGTAAAATAATCTACTTATATATAGATTAGTATAACTAATTTTACACTTAATGTCAAGGTAATTTATAATTAAAGGATGATTATTAATGACATGACGGATTATCAATTAGTTAAATTTCTTTTGAATAAGGAATATGTGTTACAAAAGGATTTATCGGACAAGTTGAATGAGTATTTAGGGAAGAATACCAAGCCTGCCAATTTTTCTGCGAAATTAAAAAGAGAATATTTGACTTTTAAGGATTTGAAGGCGATTTGTGATATTTTGGGATATGATTTGATAATCGAAAAAAGAGTTGGGAAGTAAGTCTTTTTAGTGAAAAGTGAGAAGTGAAACGTGAAAAGACCATATCATTATGAATAAGTGAATGGTGAATAGTGAGTAGATCTTATCATTAAAGTTATTCACGTCATTGCGAGCGGTGCTACGCACGTAGCCACCTGTCATAATATTGCATTCTTTTGGCAATATTCGTGTTGGGTTAACGTGGTAATCCAGTCTATTTTTCAATTCATGACTTAACCCTCTCTCGTGGTTGTAATTCACTTCGCTCAAACAGCCACTCTCAGCCATTACGGCACACAGTCTCACACGGTTCACCATGTTGCACCGGCTCGAACTTGTGTCTCCATAGGAGAGAGGATATTTTATCGTAACCGACTTTGCATCCAAGCCTCTTTGCATCTGAGCATCTTTATAAGAAAAGTGTTGTCGCAGAAGCCTACGTACGTAAAACATTCCACCAATATATGAGGTATGGAAAAACGTTGTCGCAGAAGCCTACGTACGTAAAACATTCCACCAATATATGAAGTATGGAAAAATGTTGTTGCAGAGGGCTACGTGCGTAGCAAAACTCTATACCAAAATATGAAGTATGGAAAAACGTTGTTGCAGAGGGCTACGTGCGTAGCACTTGATAAAATTTGAAAAATATGTTAATATTCGATTAAGTTAACATTATTAGAAGGGTAGCTTTATGAAAAATATAGTTGTTTATACAGATAAAAGTGAATCAAAACTTGCTGATGTTTTGGCTCAAATCGACGATACAAACGTTAGAATTGAAAATGCAGAAAATTTAAAAGATTATGAAATGCTTAATCCTGGACTTGTTGTAGTGGAGAGCGTTCCAAATATTAAAGATGTATTGATGACTACAAAGTTTAAAGCTCCAACTCTTTTTATCGGGGAAGTTTTTAAGGGTTCAACTGTTAGAGCCGTAATTTTTGATTTTATTAAAACTCCTGTTGATAACCTTGAACTTGTGATTAGAGCAAATGCGCTTTTGAAATACAAGGAACTTCGTGACAAATTGAAGGTTGTTTCTACAACTGACGAGCTTACAGGTTTGCACAACAGAAAATATATGCAAGAACGTATGGAACAAGAAATTTCTCGTGCTAGAAGATATGGCACAAAATTGTCTTGTTTGTTGTTTGATTTGGACTTTTTCAAGGTTGTAAACGATATTTACGGCTACGAATGGGGTGATGTTTTACTTCGTTCTATCGCTGATAAATTGAAGCAGTTGATAAGAAAAGAAGATATTTTAACCCGTTATGGTGACGAAGAATTTCTTTTAATCCTTCCGAACACTTCTGAAGAAAACGCATTTTTGTTTGCGGAAAGATTTAGACGTGATATTGAAAGAATGGAATTTATTCCTGCAGGAGAAGAAGAAAGACATCCAATTACAATTTCCGGTGGTATTGCGACTTATCCTTGTATTGAGGATACAGAAGAAGACGCTAATACAATTATCAGATACGCTGAACATGCTTTGTATAACGCTAAAAAACGTGGTAAAAATAAGATTGTTCAGTTCTCTCAGATTAATTTGGGTGAATAAAGATTTTTGATATATTGCCACATAAATCTTAACCTTTTTATATAAGGTATGGAACTATATGTTAATTTTTTCTGGCATTTTGGAAAAAGTTATCTAATATTTCGTTGCATTCTTTTTCCATAATTCCACCGTAAACTTTCAATTTTGAATTAGCGATTTTTCTTAGGTCAATTTTTGAGCCTAAGGCACCGTAATTGTGGTCATAAGAGCCGAAATAGAGTGTTTTTATGCGAGAATTTATTATAGCCCAAGCGCACATTGGACAAGGTTCAAGAGTTACGTACATTTCGCAATCATCTAGTCGCCATCTGTTTAATTTTTGTTCGGCTTCTCTTATGGCAAGGATTTCGGCGTGTGCGGTGACATCATTTAGTAATTCTTTTTGGTTGAAGGTTTCGGCTATAACTTCACCATCTTTTATAATCAATGCACCAACAGGGATTTCGCCGTTTGCTTGTTTGGCTAATTTTATTGCACGTTTCATTAGATAACCTCAACTGCGTTAGACAAATTCAAGACAAGTTCGACACAAAAACCGCAAGTTTCGTCACTGTGAAGTTTGATTTCGCCATTCATCGCTTCTACTAAACCTTTTACGATAAACAATCCCAAACCGGTTCCACGAGTGGTTCTGGTTGTGTTGTCATCTAGTCTGATGAATTTTTCAAACAGTTTGTTTAATTTGTCAGGCGGAATAACATTGCAATCATTTTTTACATAAATAATTGCTTTGTCTTCTTTTACGGTTGCATCAACGGTAATTTTTGAGTTTTCGTTTGCATATTTTGCAGCATTTTCTAACAAGTTTACAAATACTTGAATTAACCTGTCTTTGTCGGCATCAACGAGTGGAAAATCTTCTGAGATATTAAACACGATTTCTTTTTGAGCTTTGTTTTTAATAAGAATTTTCGCTTCTTCCAAAACTTCCGGAATCCAAACTTGTTCAACTTTCGTTCTAAGTCGCATACCTTCGATGTCTGGGATTGTTAGCAAATCTTCAATTAGACGTTTTAGTCTTTCTGATTGGTCTTTAATTATTCTCAAAGATTTCTGGCGAGTTTCTTCGTCAATCGTAATATCTTGGCGCATTAGACGAGATGTATAGCCTTGAATGCTTGTTAATGGAGTTCTTAATTCGTGACTTACGGTGTCAATAAGGTTTGAACGAAACTCGTTTAATTGTTTAAGTTCAACGTTGTTTTTCTTTAGTTGAATGTATGATTTGTGGATTTCTGTTGCCATTCGGTTAAATTCAAAGGCAAGGAAAATGATTTCGTGTGGAGTGAAAGCGGTTGTCAAAAGTCTGATTTGACGCTCGTAATTACCTTTAGAAATCGCAATAATACCTTTGAAAAGCTGACGGATATTAATGTATAAATAATATGTGTACAATCCGACTACAAAAATGATAGTTAGAGTTGCAAATAGGCAAGAAAGAATGATTTTCAAACTGTTATTTGTAATCGCTTTTTTAGTGACTTTTTCGGTTGTATTTACGATAATCGTAATTTTGGGTTCGTTTTTTGAAACATAAACAAGGGGTTGGTTTTTTACATCACCAAATACTATCGGACTGTTTTTGCGCAATTTTTTCGGAAGAAGTGACATTGTTTTTTGGTAAGCTTCTTCTGTGTAATTGTGTTCTGCTATCAAATCTCCGTCATTAGAAAGTACGTATATTTGACGTTTGTCGTCAGACAGAGATTTGAACAATTCATCTTTAATCGCATCAAGTTTGTACGTTGCGACAAGATATTCGTTGTCGTTAATTTTTACAGGAACAGTCGCTTTTTTATTTTTCTTATTTTGTTCGTGAATTTTATTTAGTTTTTTTGCGTTTACAATTTCTAACTTTTCGCAATCAGGCAAAGATTTTACAACTTCGTGCAAATAAGCTGTTTTTGCTGCAGGAGTTTTGAAATAGTTCAATGAAAAAACAACTTGTTCAAGGTTGCTTGAAACTGTTTTGTTGAAAAAATCAATTTCGTCAGAAACCATGTTTGCAATCAAAACGGCAGATTCTCTTAACTGATAACGCATAGATTGCTGGTTAATGTTATTGATAATAAAACCGCTTATTGACATCGGTACAATTACCGCAAAAACAAATACTACGGCAATTTGTTCAACAATTTTAAGATGTTTTCCAAACATATTATTCTTCTCCAAACGGAGTTAATTTATAACCTACATTTGTTACGGTGTGAAGATATTTTGGGTGTTTTGTATCAGGTTCAATTTTGTTCCTAAGTCCGCCAACATGCACTCTTAGCATTCTAACATCTTCATCACTATCATAACCCCAAACTTCATCCAACAATGTTGCCAGAGTAACCGGAGTATTGAAATGTTGCATTAGGCAATAAAGAATTTCAAATTCGGTCGGGGTTAGTTTAACTTTTTTGTTAACCACAATAGCTTCAAGGGTTTCTGGGAAGATTTGAATATCACCGGCATTCAAAACCTCGTCAGACATAACGGTTTTATCTTCAACCTGATTTCTTCTCAAAAGCACTCTTATTCTAAGTAGAACTTCTTGTACATCAAAAGGTTTTACCAAATAATCATCTGCACCGCAATCAAAACCTTCTGTTTTGTCGTCAATAGTTCCTTTTGCGGTAAGCATAAGGATTGGAATTGCGAGTTTTGCTTGACGAATGTTTTTACAAACATCAAAACCGTTCATTTTAGGCATCATTACATCAAGTAAGATTAAGTCGTAAGAATTGTTTAGGGCTTTGTTCAAGCCTTCCAAACCGTCTTTTGCAGTGTCGACAAAATATCCGCTTGCTCTAACGTCGAACTCAAGCAACTCTCTAATTTCGTCATCATCATCAACTATTAAAATGCGTTTTTCTGTCATATTTATCCCTTTTGTACCATAATATTATACAACATTTTGTGTTATTTCAATTGATTATAAAGAAATGTTTATAAAAGTGAAAGATGATGATTACACTTCATTATAAGTTTTAAAATGGGCTTTGCAGACTTCTTTTAGGCGATCTTTGCCGTATTTGGCAATAAATTCAGCTGCAACGTTTTTGACTAATCCTGAACATCCTTTTTGGAATTTTAAGCCGTAAGTTGCTTCCATTGCTTGCATTTTTTCAACAAAAGTCGCTCTAGCTAAAACTGATGCTGCTGCTACTGCAATGTCGCTTTCTGCCTTGCACATTTGCTCCAATCTGATACTTCTGCCGTTTTTCATTAACGCTGATTGGATTAATTTTTCATCTCCAAATTTGTCGGACAAAGCGTATTCGCAATGATTATGCTCAAGAATGTTTTCAATTGCTCTGGCATGTCCCCACGCTAACAATTTGTTTAAATTTTTTATGTTTGAATAAAGTTCGTTATATTTAGAATTTGAAATTGCAATAATCGAATGTGGTGCAGTTTTTTTTATTTCTGCAGCAAGCATTAACATTTTTTTATCAGATAATTTTTTACTATCTTTAATTCCCAACTCTCTGAAATATTGAGCAGATTTTTCATCAGCCAAAACTCCGGCAATAACTAAAGGTCCGAAAAAATCACCTTTGCCTGATTCATCTGTTCCGATATGTGCTATAAATTCTGTCATTTTATCCTTTCGTTGGAAATCTGATGTTGGGGTAGAACCCACAACCTTTTTAACCTGTGATGGCGGAGGTTCCGCTCTACTACTACTATTTGTTGTATGATGGCGGGGTAGGTACCCCGCCCTACTATGATTTGCTATCGGATTGGTAAATCCGACTTACGACTTATTAGGAAGGAAAATTCTTATCGCCCTATAGTCCTATCGCCTTATTGCCTTATTTTGATGCCTACGCATCTATACAAATAACTGCTTATCTTACCCCTTCCGGTACTGCCATTGGGATTGGAACTGGAGCTGCAGTGGATTGCGGTTTTGTTGTTACCGCTGCTGCCGGTTTTGGAGTTTGAGTTTGAACAGGTTTTTGTTGTTGCTGCTCGATTTTTCTTACAGATTCTGGTAAAACCGGTTCTGTTTCGTTCAAATTAATTTCCTCTTGTTCTTCCTGTTTAGGTTTTGCAGTCGTATCGCCAATAACTTTATTTGGATTTACCGAACCAAACGGAACTAACTCTACTTGAGGGTAGTTAAATTCTGCTTTTCCATAAGGTTCTGTTGCAACTTTCATTACATCTTTCCAAATAAGTGCAGGAACTGTACCACCTTGAATAGATTTGTTCATAACAGTGTTATCGTCGTTTCCGACCCAAACACCTGTAACGATGTTTGGAGTATATCCCATAAAGTAAGCATCTTTGTTATCGTCAGTTGTTCCTGTTTTACCGGCTGCAGGTTTTCCGATGTTTGCGGCACGACCTGTACCGTTTGTAATAACTGTTTTCATCATTGCAGTCATTTCTGCTGCGGTATTCATGCTCAATTGGTGAGTAATTTTTGTTTTTGGAGCTTTATAAACCACTTTGCCTCGAGAAGTTTCAACTCTTTCGATTGCGTAAGGTTGAACAACATAACCGCCGTTTGCAAAAGCACCGTAAGCTCTTGTAAATTCAAACAATTTTACACCGTTTGAACCCAAAGCGATTGTGTAGTCGTATTCTAATGGAGTTTCAATCCCCAAAACTCTTGCAGTTTGAATTACTGAACGAATACCAACTTCTTTGATTAATCTTGCGGCACAAACGTTTGATGATACCATCAAAGCTGTATATACAGGGATTTTACCTCTGTATTTGTTACCGTAGTTTCTAGGTGACCACTGACCGATTGTCAAAGGTCTATCTTCAATCATATCGTTTGGAGAAATTCCTTTTTCCATTGCTGCTGCATATACGATAGGTTTAAAAGAAGATCCAGGAGGTCTAACCGCCTGAGTAACTCTGTCGTATTGGCTCTTTGTATAATCTTTTCCGCCTGAATATACGAGAATTTTTCCGTCAATCGGGCTGAATGAGAATACTGCGGCTTGGTTTTTCTCTCCGCCTAAGCCCCAGCCTCTAAGGTTTCTCAAAATAGCTTCGTTTGCTGCTTTTTGAGCTTTATAATCAAGGGTTGTAACTACTTTATATCCGCCTTGAGAAATTTCTGTTTCGTCAAAACCTAATTTTTCCAATTCTTTCATTACGTAATCGCAGAAATACGGAGCTTTGTTAGTTGTATAGAATTGAGGAACTTTTGCAAGATGAACCTTTTCTTCTTTTGCTTTTTCGTATTCTTCCGTTGTAATGTATCTCATTTTATACATTCTTGTAAGAACCTGATTACGTCTTTGAACCGCCAAATCCATATTATTGAACGGATTGTAAACTGATGGAGCTTGTGGCAAACCTGCAATTAGAGCAAGTTCTGCCAAATCGCAATCTCTCAAATGTTTGTCAAAATATATTTGCGCAGCACCTTCAACACCATAAGCACCTGCACCTAAATATACGTTATTCATATACATTTCAAGGATTTGGTCTTTAGAAATTGTTTTTTCAATTCTTGCTGCGATAAACAATTCTTTCAACTTTCTGTCAAAAGTTCTTTCGTTGTTAAGGAAAAGAACCCTTGCCAACTGTTGAGTAATTGTACTTGCACCTTGAACAACGTGACCTGCAATTACGTTTTGCAAAGTAGAACGTGCCAAACCTGCAATAT
>CALEJY010000108.1 GCA_937898445.1 uncultured Candidatus Melainabacteria bacterium
AAAGCAAGTCAGTCCCTTCAATAAGAACCGTATCTGAATTCTTCCAAGCAACTGCCCACCATTAATCATACGCATCCTCATATTCCATATAATAACAAATTCCTACTGAATTACTTTTAAAAGTAGTGGCATAAGTACCTGCATAAATAGAAGTACTAAATCCAATTAAAGCTATTAAAATAAATAATAATTTCTTCATTAACTTATAACTGATATTAATATTAATTGACAAATTACACCGATTAAAAATCCTATTCCTGACCACTTAAGATATTCTGAACTATCTTTTACATTATTTTTATTAATAAAATATAGAATAATACCTATAATAGGAAATAAGAAAGATAAAACTTTCTCCAATGTACTTACTTGATTTTCTTTCATAATTAATAAGCTAAGGAGTTTTGAATTGTTTTAAATACCTCATCTAATACTTTAAATCTAGAATATATATCTCCAAAACACATTATCATTCCTACTATAAACAATGTGAGTACTAATAACCAGATAAAAACTATATTTTTAAATTTTTTATTATCCATAACTAATAATTAATGCCACAGTAGTATACTATCTTCTTTCACAGTATTTGTCGTAGATTGTATTTTGTTATCTTTTACAATATCGGCTTTTTCTTCTTTACATACAGATTTAGATATTTTCATTAATACTTGATTAATATTACCAATATTAAGAGTCATATTAATAAACATTATAATAAGAGCAATCTGAATACTTCCAGCAATAAACCAAAGAACTATCATACGTCTTTTATATTAAAATCAAATTTATTTGCAATCAAATTGGCTATCTCGGCACATTCTGGGTGTACATTTTTAGCCCCCATATTAGAACTTCTAAGAAGTAATACATGTAACCAATCTATATTTAAACCCGTATATATAACTCTTGTTGCGGTTTCTAAAGGTAATATTGCTCTAGCTTGTTCTGGTTTTAATCCAAGGTTTAACCAGTTCATATAATTAGTTTCGAGAAGACCTAAAGTAGAAACAAATTCTTTTTGTACATAATCCTTACACTTATAGTACCATTCTGGTTTTATAAAAGTAATCTCTCTATTAAATTTATCTTTACTAAAATTACAGAATCTAGTAGATTGTTCACATATAACTAAAGAAACTGCATGCCTATTTAATTCTCTACTTACTCCTATAGAAGTAATGACTTCAAATGAACTATATTTAATTCCCTTATCATCATTAGTAATATATGGGAGCATTGTATTTATTTCTTTCTGATTAAAATTTTCATACAATACTCGTAGATTAGTAGCTACAAATACCCTAGTTTTAGAACTAATAGTATAACTAAAATTATTATGCTTTAATATAGTTAGATAAGTATTATTAAAGTCCTTAGGAAAATCAAAATAAATAATACCATGAGCTAGAGGACTCATGTGTCCTCTAGCTACTAATCCTTTAATAAATCCTTTATAGCTATCTTCAGTAATCTTATCTGTGGAATTATAGCATACTCTTCCAGCATATTCAGCCGCCTTCATAGCCCCTTCTAGAGTAAGTTCTTGATTAAGTTGCTTTACAGATTGATTTATTAATTTCATTGTTTCTTTAAATTATCAATATAATCATTTATCTGATATGTTTTAGTAAATCCTGTCCAACGATGTATTTCTTTATCATTATCTAATAGAACAATAACTGGAATATTTCTTACATGATATTTAGAAGCTAGATTATCGGTATCTTCATCAACATCTACTATTTGTAGTTCTACTTTAGGAGGATTCTTTTCAAATTCTGAATTTTGTATTTTACAAGGATTACACCAATCCGCACCAAATTTAATTAATTTCATTCTACTGTAATTGTATAGTCATCAATATCCCAATCTGATCCATCTATAAGAGCGTTCTTATTATAGTGCTTAAATTCTTTTAAATCTTTTACTGAATCAAGAGACTTGGTAATTGTTTCAGATAATTCCGTAGGAAGATATATCTGATTACTTACTGCATCATATAAATCACAAGAATAAAAATCAGGATTACCATCTTCATCTACAGTATAATCAGTAACTTCAATAGGTACTGATTTACTAATACATAAATCAATAACTACATTAATTGTTTTCGGTTCGTTTACTTCTTGATTATAAGGTGCATTTGGATCAAATTCAGCACCCATAGGATAACCATTGTCCATAATTATTTTAATTTGATTAAAGTTTTCTTATTTTTATATTCTATTGATTCTATAATTTTATCTGTAGAATTTTCTATAAAGTTAGATATATTATCACCTACTTGCATAAATGGTCCGCTATCTGGATCTACTGCAATAATATTATTATCATTATCTAATATAGTTCTAAAATATAAACAATTTTCTAAACTATATAAATTATCTTCTATATACTTTAATAAATGTTCTGTATTATATCTTCCTTTAATAATAATATCTTTCACTGTTCTAGTTCTTTAATTCTATCATTAATATACCAAATAGCTTTCTTAAGATCTTCTATTTCTTTAGCTTTATCAGGTACATCTTGCTCAGACTTATGGCCTGACCTAAGAATATACTTAATGGCACAAGCTATATCAAATGATAAGTCTTGTAAAATTATTGATAAATCTAAACCATAATTCTTTTTAAACCAAGTATAGGAATTAGGAATTTCTATTTTTTTACCTTCTATGTATTTATAACTCCATTTATATCCATAAGCACTAATCCCCCTACCATTGCATACATTCCAAACATTACTATATGATTTACCTAAATACCTTTGTACTTCCTTAAATGAAGGAAACTCTTGTATAAACTCTCCATTTAATGAATATTGTAATATAGGACAACTTTTGTGTACTTGATTTCTAGAATTATAAGCTCTTCTTTTTAATCCTGTTCCATAATTTACATTATATTTATGGGTACACCATTCAAGATTTCCTACTCTATTATCTGTTTTTATTTCATTTTTATGATTTACAATAGGTAAATTATTTGGATTAGGTATAAAAGCTTCGGCTACTAACCTATGTATTTTAACCATTTTATTTATCCCCAATTTAGATATTCGTATATGAACACATAAGTATCCTCTTTTATCCAGTTTAGGTTTCAATATATCTGATTTTCTATGTAATCTTCTAACTCTACCAAGAGTACTAACTTCTATTAAACCCTTGTATTTACTCAATGATTTCCATTGTTCTTGCATAATTTATCTACCCTATTAATTTCCATTTTTAAATAATATTCAGCTTTATGCAAATCAGATAATATCTTCTCATAGTTACTAAAGTTATTATCATTTTTATGCCCTAATCTTAGAATATATTTTAATATTTGTCCTAAATTGAAGTTCATGTGTCTTACTATATCAATTACCTCAATTCCACACTTATCTTTTAACCATGTGTAATGTTTAGGATGATTAACATTGTCTATTGTAGCTGTAGTTTCACCCGATTTACTTACTATTGAATGTATATCTTCTGGATAAAATTCACAACTGTCTACAAGTTGTCCAATGACTTCATCGAGTCCTTCTATTTTACAACCTGTATCTAAATTAATAATTGTATCTCTACCTTTTGTTTCTAAAATATTCCCCTTTTCAGCAAACTTTGAACCATAATAATAAAAAGGTTCCTCAGATATAAATTTATACAACATAAGATTTTACAATTTTAGCAATTAATTTACCATCGGCATTAGGATATTTATCTTTAATGGCTTTTATAGTTATTCCCATTTCCTTTTTTGGGATTGAACAATCAGCAGTAACACCATCACAATACCCATTTTTAGCACACCATAATATAATAGCAGAACATATCTCTGACTCTGATACAGGCTTAGGAAGCAACTTTTGTAGTATATGTAATTCAATTGTATAAGAAGAAACTAAATCGTCTCTACCAGCGTCTGAGAAGCTTATAATTGCATCTTCTAATTTTTTACACATTTTACTCAACAGTTGTATCTCAACAGCTTCTGTATATTCTTTAGCATTTTTAGCAGTTTTTACTAATTGTATTTCTGCTTTTAAGTTTTGATAAGTTCGCAATGCATCTCTATCATTAGATTTCATTGCTTCCCTAATAAGTTTATTAATATCAATCATCGTCTATGAGGTTTAGAATGATAATATCTTCCTGGAGGATCTAATGGATAAACCCTAGGAGGATGATGAATTGGTTTAGCTGGAATATAATAATATGGTTGTGGATAATATCTTACAGTTATAGGTTCTTCTGTAAGTACTATATCACAACTACATAATCCAAGTAAACTTAATAATAATATTTTTTTCATAATTCTACAGTATAATCATACACCCAATCTCCGCATTGTTCGCATTGCCCAAGATCTTTACAATAACCTACTATCTCACATAGATTACTCATAATTTCTTGTAAGTCTGCGATATTATCTACCTTATCTAACATTTTATGAAGAATCTTTTTTATTTCCTCTTTAGAATAAGAATTATAATTTTTATTATCAATTGTAATTCCTTCTGAAATGCAACCAGTACTATAAACTATTTTCATAAATTACCTTATTGAATGCCAACCTTCTTCATCACAAGTATGAAATTCACAATATAAATTAATTTGTTCTACTGATAAACAGGTCATATCAATATCACTTTTATCTGGTAATCCTTCATATAATTTATTCATTAATTCTTCTGGAAATATCCATTTTGAATCAAAATAAAATTCTATTTCGTTATTATCTACCCACTCTCTAATTGAATTGATATTTGGATTATCAAAGAATTTACATACATAATCTAAATTCTTTTCATTATCAGAATATACTTTAAGTGTATTATTACAAACGTTAGCCATATTTATTTATAATTTCTAATATTTGATTCCAAGATACTGGATAATAATTATTATTATCTACTCCTACATCATATTGAGTAGGAAATAAATATTTTAATCTATCTTTATCTTTACCATGAGTATTTTCTTTATTACTATGTACATGTCCAAATAATTGTATTGTATTATAATCTTTACCTCTATATGTTCCAGCATAACAAAGAAAAGGATAATGATTTAAATATACTTTTCTATTATCAATTTTAATTAACAATTGATTGTATACCCCTTCAAATAAATCTAATACATATTTACCCGGACTATGTAATTCGTCCTTGGTGTTTATACTAGTTCGTTAGACTAGTACCGATAGGGTATCTCATACCCATAGCTCATACTTCTTTATTCATATGAGAACTGACTATCTCACACCCTCGACTTTGCTCGTTAGGGGCTGTGTATTTCGGACCACTTGGTCCTACTCCCATCTCAGGGATAGTCGATGAGCCTTCCTCCACATTAGAGGCTTGGTTGAGGATTAGCCTCTCAGCCGTTTCCTCAGTTAACACAGTTTCTACAGGTGATTTCTCATCTGAAGCACAAAATATTTTTTCAAATTTTAACTTCTTTTCATTGCACCAAATAGGGGCTTTTGAATACATATACTCATAGAGATTCTTTATCTGTCCTCTGCCGGAGTACTCCATAGTACACACTTTGTCACAAGTAGAATTATTTGTATTCTTTGCTTTGGAGTAGTTTAATTTAGTTTTTCTCTTTACTATACCTACCTTAACCAAATACTCTTGTAGAGGAGCAATAAAGGATACACATCCAGTAAAAGTAAATTTTACATTATATACTATCCTTTCTCTAAATCCTTCTTTGCGTGAAGAATCTTTAACTATCATTTTCTTTCTCTTACCGTTCCAAATGTATCCATCTCCGTCAAAATATCCGAGAATAAAAGAAGACATAAACTCCTCTGGAACCAACTCTTTAGTTGGAAATTGTAATATTAGGGACTTGTTTCTAACAACACCT
>CALEJY010000109.1 GCA_937898445.1 uncultured Candidatus Melainabacteria bacterium
GGATTTTTCCAAAGAAATGCGTAAAACATAGACGGGATAGGGATCCCGCACTACTTACTTAACAATTAAAAAAGTTAATCATTGCAACGTTAGTTTCCTTGCGGGAAAGCACCCATCCCTGCCCCTTCCCTCGTAAGGGAAGGGAAGAAAAAGTTTCCTCCCTAATGAGGGAGGATTAAAGGTGGGTGCTGTTTATCTCGTATTACTACGTCACTTCGCTCCTTGTAATAATAGCAACAAAAAAGCGGATTAAAATCCGCTTTTTTTATATTATTTTTCTCTTATTATTCTAAAACCAACATTTGAATAACCGGATTGAGGATTTCGACCTTCATCTCTGTATTCTGTTCTACAATCTGTCCTTTTGGAATCCCAAGCTCCGCCCTTAACAGCTTTTGTTGTAGATGTTCTGTTAGTAGAAGTCCATTCCCAAACATTTCCCCACATATTAACAGCACCAGACGCTGAAATAGTGTTTGAATAAGCATTTACTGCAGTTATACCAAGATTTTCTCCTGCATTAAAGTCTGCATCTTTAGGCATGTGACCTGCTGCTTGTTCCCATTCTTTTTCGGTCGGCAATCTGTAATTTGCAGAATTATCATTTCTTGAAAGCCAACTGCAATACGCAACGGCATCATTATATGATACATTTACAACAGGAAATTTTAATTTGTTTGCCGGAACAACACCATTTGTCCAATCTTTTGGAGCTTTTCTTCCCGTAGCTTTAATAAATTTTGAATATTCTTCATTTGTTACTGTTGTATATGCAATAGAAACATTTTGAGCAGCACCCAAAACAGGCAAGTAGCCATCTTTAGTTTCTCTAATTCCAGGTTTTAATCTTGCATCTGTAAATCTGCTTAAAGATTGATTTATTCGATTTTCTCTATCTCTTAGCATTTCATTTACAATTTCTTGCATTTCATCAATTTTTGATTGATCTTTAGCAGTTTGTTTAAGTTCTGCCAATTTTGCTTTTTTCTTTGCTACAACTTTGTCGTAATTTATTTCAATTTGTTTTCTTAATGCTTGTTTATTGCTTTCTGTCGGGTTTTGACGATATGCAGCAATAAGTCCTCTTGTAACATCATCTAGCATTGGTCGCTCTTTTTCGACAGTTGTAGAATATTTAAAAGATTTGGCTTCAGGATTAATTTGCATATTTGTAGCCTGAACAATAGTTGCGCTACACAAAAGTAGCGCAAGAGTTAAATAAATTTTCTTCATCAAATTGTTCCTTTTATTTAGACTTTTTAGCTCCGTTTACTTGACCATTTTTTAACCCATCTTTTAAGCCATTTTTAAGTCCGTATTTCAAACCATCTTTTTGACCGTCTTTTGCGCCATATTTAAGACCATCTTTAGCTCCAGCCTTTGCTCCATCTTTTAAACCAGCTTTTGTACCATTTTTAAGTCCTTGTTTTAATCCTTCTTTTTGAACTTTTGTTTGAGTTGTAGTTGTGGTAGTATCAGCAAAAGCCATTGGAACACCAAATCCTGCGATAAACATTGACAATACAGATAAAACTAAAAATTTTTTCATTCTAAATCCTTTCTTATTTTTTAATACCAGAACTATATAGTCTACATTGCATGAAACGATGTAGATTTATTTATGTTCATTTATATAATACAAATATTAAGTATTGTAAACTATCTTACATTTTAATAATTTATTACTACGTCGCTTCGCTCCTCGTAATGACAGGTTCACTGGATTGCCACGCATTCGCTCGCAATGACGATTTAGCGTAACAGACTTTGCCTCTTTGCATCTATTCTACATTAGCCGATAAACAAGTTTTTTCGTAGTGCAAACTTTCGTTGAACTTGTTAATTCTTCCCATAACCTCTTTAAACATCGGCAATGGCAAACTTTGTTTTCCATCAGACAAAGCGTTTTCCGGATCGTGATGAATTTCCATCATCACACCGTCAGCACCTACAACCAATCCTGCTTTTGCCATCGGTTCAATCAAATATCTTTGTCCTGTTCCGTGACTTGGGTCAACAATTATAGGCAAATGTGAGTATTTTTTGATAACAGGAATTGATGCGATATCCATTACGTTACGGGTAAACGCACTGTCAAAGCTTCTAATTCCTCTTTCACAAAGGATTACATTAGGGTTTCCGTTATACAAAATATGTTCTGCTGCCAACAAAAATTCTCTTATTGTACTTGCCAAACCACGTTTCAAAATAACCGGTTTTTGACATCTGCCTACTGCATGCAAAAGTTTGAAGTTTTGAACATTTCTTGCGCCAATTTGCAAAACATCGACATAATCACACATCATATCTAAATCCGCTGCATCCATAACCTCTGAAACAGTTAACAAACCTGTTTCTTCGCTTGCTCTTTTCAAATATTTTAAAGCTTTTTCGCCATAACCTTGAAAATCGTAAGGAGAAGTTCTCGGTTTGAACGCACCACCACGTAAAAATTCGCAACCCATTTCTTTTGCAGCAAGCGCAGTTTGCAACAAACCGTCATAATCTTCTTCAACGGAACAAGGTCCAACCATCATAACAGGTTTGTTGTTTCCGCCAATTTTTACTCCGTTTGGAAATTCAATAACAGTATCATCAGGCTTTCTGTCACGAGAAGCCAATCTAAAAGGCTCTCTGATAACTTTAACCTCTTTTACCCCGTCAAAAGCTGAAACCCTACCCGGAGTAACAGTTGTTTTATCTCCAATTGCATCAATTACTGTATGAACTTGACCTTGATTAAATCTTATATCAAATCCGTTATCTTTCAAAAAGTCGATAACACGCTGTATTTGAACTTTTGTAGCATTACGCTCCATAATTATAATCATAAAAAATTTTCTCCTACTTAAAGTATTTTGCAAAATGAGTGTATCACGAACAATTAAAATCTACAAACCCTTTTCATCCAATTTTTTCTTCATATCTCTTGCTGGGAAATAATCCGGCAAAATATGCAAACAATCTTCTACAGACTTTCTGGCTTTTGTGTAATCTTTGTCTTGGTAATAAATATAAGCCAACAGATAATGCAATTCCGGGTCGTGATAAAAATAACTTTTTGCTCGGTTTAAAAAGAACATTCCTTGTTCTTTCAAATTGTTGTTATATAGCACTCTGCCAATAAATTTATGGACTTCTGGGTTAATTGTGTACATAAAATCAGAATACCTGATTATTTTTTCAACAAAAGTCCCCATACAATAAGTTATTAAAATATTCAAATCAATTTCTAAGAAATTTCTTAATTCAAAATATGACGGATATTCTTGAACTTCGCCTTCTATCAAAGAGATTTCAAACAAAGCCCAATGCGCTCTGATATCAACATCTTCTATCAAAGAAAATTGTTTTTTTGCATACTCCAAATCCCCTTGAAAGAAATGAAGATAAGCATCTTCCAGCACGCATCCATTTTTAACGAAAAATTGCTGACAGTCCTTATCAAAACCTGCCAACAATTTTTCTCTAGCTTTTTTGTAATCTAAATCCATATAATTATTAGTAATTATTATTGTTGTTACTATTCAAGTTATTAAAACCTGACATCATAGAATCCATCATCATAGTTTGCATAATTCGAGGATCAATATTTTCCCCTTTTTGAGCTTGGCTCATCAACATAGGAATCATATTCATCATACTGTTGTTGTTATTGTTATTATTGTTTCCCAACAACATACTCATTTCTGCAACTCTCGGATCTTGATATTGAGCCATCGCTGCGTAAGGATTTTCTGTAGCTGAAGTTTGTACAGAAACATTTACGCCGGCTTCTTTCAAGGTATTAATAGCCTTCAAAACTTCATCATCAGAGACTTGTGCAATCTTAATTGTTTCTTCTGCTTCTGTTTTGTTGCTATCGAATTTTTTAATTCTTTGGATATCTTGGTTTTCAAGATTGTCTTTTTTGTTAATTGTTTCTTGAATATTATTAAGTTGTTTTTGACGAACTTCGTTATTCAATTCAGGTGACAAACCATTACCATAAGGCGCTCTAATAAATTTATCCAAATCATCAAGTTGTTCAACTTCTTTTTGTTCTTGCGGATGACATGCCGGTCCATCTGTCAAGCAATCTCTACCTTTTGTAGCATAATCAACCAAATATTGGTTTGGATGAATACTGATAACTTTATTATATTCTTCAACCGCTTTGTCTTTCATATTAAGATGAGTGAATACCATTGCCAAATAATAATGAGCAATTGCATTATTTGGTTGTTTTTTCAACAAAGAATAACATTCTTGCATACAACCTGAATAGTTGCCCATTTTATATTTAGCTGCAATACTTTTTGTTGTAGCGTTCGGGTAATAAACTGTTTTAGTATTAATGTTAAAATTAACACTTCCATCAGACTGTGAATTTCCTGCAGCCTCTTGTCTTCTTATATTGTCTGCATTCACTGCGTTTTGGTAACTGGAACTTCTTGACGAATTATTATCAAGAGGTTGTAACCCTTCAACTCCTACTGCAAACGCACTCATTGAGCCTGCTGCAAGTAATAATGCTAATGTCCAAATAAACTTGTTATTCATACTTTTATCCTTTTTTCTCTCTCTTTAATTATTTTATTCCACAAATCAAGCTTTTTATCTCATTATATAACATTTTTGAGATAAATCATAATGTAAATATATGATTTATCTTAAACTAAATTTACAACCGCAGTAATTTTGCCTATATAACTCGAGTTCACGGGAAATTTTATTTGTTTTCAAAAAACCATCCTTCTTTTTAAAATCTATTGCTAGAAAATTTAATCCTTCATCTTGTGCAATTTTTTCACCTATTTCAGAAAGTTTTTGGAAATTTTTATGCGGACTTATAACAATTGAGGTTGTGAAGCTTTCAATCCCTCTTGATTTTGCAAACTCTGCCGTTTTTTTCAAACGAAGTTCAAAACATTTATCACACCTTTTGCCTCGTTCCGGCTCATTTTCAAGACCTTTTGCCGCCTCATAAAATTCATCAGGGCAATAATCTGCCTCAACTAATTCGCACTCGAAATGTTTGCACAAAATTCTTTCTGCCTCTAATCTTTTTTGATATTCGGTATCAGGATAAATATTCGGGTTATAAAAATATACTATAACCTGATATCCTGCATCTTGTAAAAAAGACACAGGATATCCTGAACAAATTGCGCAACAAGCATGTAGAACTATTTTATCTTTCTTCTGCTCCATACTCTTTTACCCAATCTTTAAATTCATTATACGTTTTTACGCCAACATAAACATTGCCGTTAATCATTGTTGACGGAGTTCCGTTAATACCATGTTTATACGCATAATCAATATCATTTTTAATTTCTGCCAATGTTTCTAAACTGTTTGCATCTTCTTGCAATTTATCGATATCAAAGCCTTTATCAGCAACGAGTTTAATAATTTCTTCTTCTGTTTGCGGTTTTTTCTCAAACAAGATTTCGTTCATTTCCCATAACTTACCTTGTTTTTCAGCAGCAACAGAATATTGCGCATCTATACAAGAACCTTGATGGAACGGAGCTTGCAAATAAGCATTACAACTTGTATCTAGCGGAAGGTTTCTGTGAACGATTTTGATATTTTTCATTTCTTTAGCCAATTTATGCATCATGACGTTATGAACCGGACAAATCGGGCATTGATAATCTGAATATACATAAACAGTAACTTTTGCGTTTTCGTCACCCAACAAATTCCCTTTTACTGCAAATTGATTTTTCTTATGTCTAAATTCTTTAAATTCCATCTGTCTTTTTACTTGCGGAGCGAATTTAAAAGTAACTCTTGTATAAGTTAAAAATCCAATAGCAACTGTCATAACTGCAATAAAAGCAATTAAATATTTTTTAATCTTAATTGCATCTACAAAATCTTGTACACTTTGTTTTATTGAGCGAACAAAGCCGCCGTTTTTGAAATCTGTTGCAATACAACCGATTGCTAGATTTAAAATATATGTAAATGCACATAAAATACAAAGTTTTTTAATATCAAACAAACTCAATGACAACAACACCATTGAAACGCTGAATGCAAACAACCCCAATGATGCGATATAATCCATCGGATTTTTGAATACTTCCATAAACTTGAATAGTTTAAAATTCTTCAATTTTTGAGCAAACAACATCAAGAAAACGAAAGCGTAATAGAACATTCCCCAATATGCAAGAGGAATTCCTAAAAACTGAGCTTCAGAAGTTTTTGCAATTCCATCACAATCAATAAATTCGTTCACGGAACAAAAACTTGAAAGTGCATAAGGATTAAAGTTCGCATTATAATATATAATAGCCAGCTTTATTGTTGTAATTATTCCCACAATTGCAATAGCTGCAATCGAAATCTTTTTCTTCATTTCAGTTTTCATATATAAAGTTCTCCTATTTCGTATTTTAATAATA